>CAIJZF010000168.1 GCA_903825095.1 uncultured Bacteroidota bacterium
CCTTTTACCCGGCATCACACGCACGTTATTAAAATTAATGGTCTTAATGGTGGTTTGATCAACTGAAGCTGCTATAATAGAATCTCTTTTAAAGACATCCTTTGTATTTTTTACTTTATCTGTATACAAGACATCTTTATCAAAGGGGTCAAACATTGGATTTTCTGTGGTTCTATTAATACCTGCAAATACAGGTAGTGAAACTTTAATTTGCTTCGGTAATAATTTTCCCGCGTCAATATTAGTAGCTATATCAAATTGAGTAAGTCCTGTTTTAGAACGCTCATTCATTTTTTGTTCAACTGTTCCAAAACCTGCTGTTCGCTTATTCACCGAAACCGATACCGATCCTAAATCGGCCAATATTAAATCCATTCTGCCCAATGCAGCCCATGCGCCTCTTTCATCTAACTCCGATAATCTTAATTCATTAATCCAAACTTCTGCATCCACTGCACTTGTCGATTTTGTATTTTCAATGGCAATTAATATGCCTCTTATTTCTCCTAAATTAGGTGTGCCTTTTACAGAATAACGTTGTCTTCCAAAATCTTTTCCATACAAAGAACCAGCACCTAATATTGAACTATTATCTCTTTCCATTTTTAGCGCAATCAAATCGCTTAAACTTAAATTCAATTCATTATCGGAGGGCCATACCGAATCGGCCACTACTTTTCCATTTAACTCGCCCTTGGTAACACGAAGTGGTATACGTACCTCGTAAAAGTTATTTTGAAAATCTTGTCCAATACGAATAACTGCTGTTAAATCTCCGTCATTTATTTTGGTGGCACTGTTCAGCATATTCTCCGCATGTAAAAACATAGAGAGTCTTCCATAGCGTCTCACATCAATATTCATGGTTTTAAATACACCTCTTGGCGAAGCCCCAGCCCTACCCGCTGGCTTTAAACCTTTTAATTGCAAGGAAAGCGCTTGTTCATTTTGAAGTAAGTTCACTCCATTATTACTTAACAATTGAACACGCTCAATACCTGGAGGAATAATATAGTTCACAGGCACTCTACTACTATTCTCTTCCACACTTACCGCCAATGTATTTAAACCAGTCAAATCGGTTAAAGGTGTATACTGTTCACTATAGTCAACTACATTGGCATACTGCCTCCACTGATTACGCACTAAATCTAATTTAGCAAAACGAAGTGTAATGGAATCTTCAAAGCCCGTTAAATACATTCTCAAAAAACGAATTGACTTAAAATCTCTAATACCGCCCACTGTACTTGAATAAGATTTAATAGGTACCCTAAATAAATACCAATTTTCTGAACTAGGTGTACCATCGGCAAGTGTTACATTCACTAGTTTTGTATCAGTTACATATCTTGCTGCGCCAATACGTCCTTTATCAAGTGGAATCTCATATTCAAAATAAGCTTCTGTTTCATTTAAGGTATTATCTCTATTTAAATCTTCATTATCGGGAAGTAAACTAGCTGCACTACTAAATTCACTAGTGCCTGCTAAAGAAGAATTGCCTTGAGGGTTATTAAAATATTTATACCTACCTAAAATATCTACTTTGTTCGCATCATATTTTGCATCTCTATACCAAACATAGTTATCCATACTAGGGTCAGCAAAGAACTGCTTACCTATTTCAGTCCCTGTACTTAAATTATATTTTGCAATAACATCTGCTCTTTGTTTAATCTCTAAACTATCTGTAAGTCCATCTAATCCAACATCCTGGAATTTTCTATCTTCTGGATTATTACTAAATGCATTGGTTACCTGAATGGGGTTCGTAGGTACTCTTCCCCAGGTAGAGCTATCAATACTTGCAGGAATAGTGGGCGTGGGCATTCCATTTTCATAGAAGCGTCTTCCATCACGCAGAATATCTTCACTTACATTTCCTAAATTCAAAATTAATTTACCACTGGTGGCAGGCGATTTTACAAAAGGGTCTTGTACCCAAAATTCAACATACTCAATAATGCTGGTTTCAAAATCGGTTTGGTCTAATGCACGCATAATACCACCCCATTTTTTGGAAGCCGATTCTTTACTAAATTTACCTGGTCTTGCCGCATCTAATTCACTACCCTCGTAATTATAGTTATAAGGGCCTCTATCTCTTGGATAATAACTTAAATCAAAAGTTGGCAACTGCACATCGGTAATATTGGTAGTCTTATTGGGGAATAATTCATTGGTAAATACCTGACGTACTCTTGGGTCACTTAATAATTTAAGACTACCGCTTAAAGGATTATTAGCACTGTTTTTATCTTGCAAGGTAGGCTCAATTGTATACCATGCAATTCTAGCTCTGTTTTTATTATAGTCAATATTGTCCGATAAATTACCTTCTTTAAACCTATCCATTGGGGTGGAAGCCAAGGCCCAAGCGGTAAAAGGAAAACGCAAATCGATATTGGTTCTTGTCGATTCAAAATCGTCTAAGTATACTACACCGCTGCCTGCTTTACCAATTTGTTGTGCATGACCTGGTTGTAAATAAGCTGCTTCTCCATAAGCAGTGATCGAAGACTTTGCCTTGGTTTGATAAAAAGGCAATCGATCTAAGGCTCTTGTTAAACCAGGTAGCTCTGCCTTATAATTAAAGTCAAAACCATACATGGAGTTTTTTATCGGGTCGGATCCAAAATTAGTTTTTGTAAAAAACGGACGCTCACTTAATCTAGTACTGGAAACACCAAAGTTCAAATTTTTACTTTGCAAGTAATCTAAACGAAGGGCTCTAAATCCTCTTTCTTGAAAACCAAATCCTAAATTATTTTCATAAGATACACTCACTGGAATATTAGAACTTAAAATTCCTGGATTAATAACTCTAACGGTGCCCGATCCATAATCCACTAAATAATCAATGCCTTCTTTTAATATTTGTCCACCTGCTCTAACGCTTACAGAACCTGGAGGCACATTGAATGCGTTTAAACTTATTTCAGCGCCGCCAGCACTTCCTTTCACCTGTCCATCCATTACAAACCTATTTAAGTTAGTATAGGTTTGGGCTTCCGATTTTATTTTGGTATATAATTCTTTGTATAAATATTTTTCTTTGATGGCCGACATTTCAGCACTTGCAAAAGCTAATTTTTCTAAGTCTGCTCCAAAAGGTTCTAAATAAGGAAGTACAATTCGACCCATTTTTGATAACACTGTAAAACCTTCTACATAGTCAAACTGTCCATCGGGCTGTGGGTCGTTTCGGTTATTTAATCTATCAAGGCCTAAAATTTTAATTAAAGAAATGCCTCTTACAGAAGCATCTGAATTTGGTAAATATCTTTTTAAACCATTCCCTGGCGACTCATACATAAGGTTTAACTGAAAGTCTTGTTGTTGAATGGACCCAAATAAATCTAAAGAGTACACGTTTTTCATCATCAAGTTCCAAATAGGCAGGTCGGTTCTTTGTGTGGTTGCCTTTAATAATTTTAAATATAAAATTTGCTGTACACCTTTATTAGGATCGAGTGCTATACCTTCAGAAAACTCACCCACCTGGTATACTTTACCATTATAAGTATATTGATAAGCCACGCCCAATACTTCATCAGGTTGTAGTGGAATATTTAAAGACAAAAATCCAATTTGTGGATTGAAAAAATATTCATTCTCTGTTAACTTTCTTGCAAATGTACGCTCATAGTCTTCTGCCGATCTAAGCCCTGCAGCTGTTAACACAGAAGAAACCCCTGCAGGATTTCTGGCCAATGAATTATTGATTACTTTAGCATATAACAAGTTAGCACCGTTGTCTGGAAAAGTATCTCGTCTGGAAACTTCTTCCCATTCTTTTTTACCTGGGAAGCGTTCCCCTAAGTCTACCAAACCAACTACATCTCTTGCATTGGTCGTTTGTCCATTTCTATTCGTTACCCAAACTTCAATTCTTTTAATTTGTATTTGAGAATTAATAATGGGCAGGGTACTCATTGCCTTATTGTAGTTCTTTCTAAAATGTTGCGCTAATAAGAAGTGTCTGTTCTCTTCATAGTCATCTAATCTTTTTTGAAAACGCTGCGTGGTGGCGCCGCCCTGCAAACTCATCGACTGCCTTTGCGACTTCTGATTCGCCATAGCAGCTGTTACAAATAGTTTTCCAAATTGCAATTGTGTTTTTACACCAAATAAATTTTGTGTACTAGGAATTAATACACTTCTAGAAATATAATTAATGTTACCCGCTTCAATACTTTTTACAATTTCATCTTTCTTACCCTTATAGCTTAATTTAATTTGATTGTCAAACCCTAAATTGGATAAAGAGTTTAAGTTAATAGGAAACTTTAACTTATCGCCAATACTAGCGTTCATACTAAAATTGGTATTCGCATCAAAGTCAAGGCCTCCATTTTTTCTAGCACGCTCAGGCAAAGTAGGGTTGTCTACTATTTGTCCCTGATAACCTGCTTTAATATTAATTTCTCCAACAGGTTTAATATCTATTTTTAAATCAGAACCTGTTTTCCCAAACAACCTATCAAAATAACTATCGTACACTTTTGTTTTAGGCCTGCTCATCTTTCTATTTAAAGTTCCTAAAGAATTTGACCTTTGCATAAAATAGGCCTGTTCATCTTTGGCCGTTTTTAATTTCCAAAACTCGTCAAAGGTTAAAGTAGAAGGCACTCTTTGCGCCTTGCCTGCAATTAAATCGGCAATTGAATAAGTTTTAGTAGCGGGGTCGTAATCTACTCTGCGTTTTACTACGCTGGTATCCGATAAATCAAATGGGTTATTACTGGGTTGAGATAAAAAATCACCTCTTCTATCCTTTATGGTATAATGCAATGAATCTCTTCCATAATAAACACGAACACTGTCCTTTGTTTTTTTATTTACAGCAGCATCTTTGACAGTATCTTTGAAGGGAACTTTCAAAGCATTCGATTGCGCAAACAATTCACTTCCCCAAAGAAGTAATAAGCCTGACAATAAAATTGTTTGGAAAAGTTTCAAAGAAAAAATTTGAAGTTTTAAATTAACAGTTTTTAAGTGCTGCCTTAATCAAAGATTCTAAACTCATTTCAGCACCTTCTGCTTGTATGGTTTTATCAACTGCTTTTTCAGCCACCGCTTTTTGAATACCTAAAGAAACCAGCGCTTGCACTGCATCTTGATGAGGCGTGTTCTTATTGGTTAAAGCAAATCCTCCGTTTGGATTATTTGCCACATTCATTTTAGAAAGTTTATCTCTTAATTCAAGTACTAATCTTTCTGCCGATTTTTTTCCGATTCCTTTAATTTGCTCTAATTGTCTTGCTTCGCCTTGTACAATGGCTCTTACAATTTCATCGGGGCGCATACCAGATAACATCATTCTTGCAGTACTTGCACCCACACCTGAAACACTAATTAATTGAAGAAATAATTCCTTTTCTTGTTGCTCATGAAAACCAAAAAGCACTTGTGCATTTTCAGTAATATGCAAGTAAGTATGTAGCATGCCTTTTTCCTTTTTGGAAATTGCTTCGTAGGTATGTAAACTAATATTTACTTCATACCCTACACCAACCACATCAACGATAAGTTTGGCAGGGGTAACTTGAACAAATTGGCCTTGTAAAAATGCTATCATAATACGTTCAAAATTAACAAATAAGCAACGAAAAATGCCCATTTGAACCAATTCTTAAGCAAATTTTCGGATATTTGTAAGCTAAACTAAATGATATTCCATGACGCCTACTTTGAGAGCCGCCATTACTGCCGTTGGAGGATATGTCCCAGAGACTAAATTGACCAATTTCGACCTTGAAAAAATGGTGGATACCAACGATGAGTGGATCAAATCTAGAACAGGTATTTCTGAAAGAAGAATTCTTCGTGAGCCAGGCAAGGCAAGTTCTGATATGGGAACAGAAGCAATAC
>CAIJZF010000169.1 GCA_903825095.1 uncultured Bacteroidota bacterium
AATAATATTAGTAGAGTTACCATACAAACTATTGCTGCAGTATTGGGTGGCACGCAAAGCTTGCACACCAATGGTTTTGACGAAGCCTTAGGACTACCTACTCAAGAAGCAGCTAGTATTGCATTAAGAACACAACAAATTGTGGCCAATGAGTCGGGCATTATAGATACCGCCGACCCTTTAGCAGGTTCTTATTTTGTTGAAAGCCTTACCAATGAATTAGAAGAAAAAGCTTTAGCACTCATTAAACAAATAGATGAAATGGGAGGTGCGGTAAGTTCCATTGAAAATGGATTTATGCAAAACAAAATTGCAGAAAGCGCTTACGCTTATCAAAAGGCTATTGAATCTAAAGAAAAAATAATTGTAGGGGTAAATCAATTTGAATCTAGTTCTACCACAAATATTCCTGTATTTCAAATTGACGAATCTATTAGAATTCAGCAAATTGAAAAACTAAAAGCCTTAAAAAGTAGCAGAGACAATATAAAAGTGGCAGCTTGTTTAGCAGCGGTAAAAGTAGCAGCATCGGGTTCTGAAAATTTAATGCCTTCTGTAATAGAGGCTATTGAAAACTATTGTACTTTAGGAGAAATAGCAGATGTATTAAGAGGTATTTATGGCGAATACCAAGCATAGTAAATTTAATATAGCGTTAAACTAAAATTACATAGTAGAATAAAACTTTAAAATATTAAAAGAATAATTAAAGAGAATTAATAATTCAAGATTAGAAATAAAAGATAAAACAAAATACAATGCGTAAAATTTTCCTTTCTTTATTGGTGCTTGTAACTATATCTAGTATAGCTCAAGACTTACCTAAAAATTATGCTTCCTTATTAAAAGAAGTAGAACCAGAACTTATTTCTTGGAGAAGACATTTTCATGAATTTCCTGAACTATCTAACAGAGAAGTAAACACAGGAAAATACATTGCCGATTTTTTAAAAACGCTTCCTAACGTTGAAGTAAGATACCCTGTTGCTAAAACGGGTGTGGTAGCGGTTTTAAAAGGAGGCAAACCTGGTGCAGTCATTGCCTTAAGAGCAGATATAGATGCCTTACCAGTGTATGAGAGAGTAGCCCTACCCTTTGCTTCTAAAGTAACTACTGAATTCAATGGCCAAAAAGTAAGTGTAATGCATGCTTGTGGACATGATTCACATACAGCTATGTTAATGGCTACTGCAAAAATGTTAAGTGCCATGCAAAAAGAAGTTCCTGGTACTATTGTATTTTTATTCCAACCTGCTGAAGAAGGCCCTCCAGGTGCAGAAGAAGGTGGAGCTCCACTTATGATTAAAGAAGGCGCTTTAGACAATCCAAAAGTAGAAGCAGTATTTGGTATTCATATTTCTTCTCAAACACCAGTAGGCACTATTAAATATAAAGCAGGTGCTTTTATGGCATCCTCTGATTGGTTCACTATTAAGGTTAATGGTAAAGGAAGTCATGGTTCACAACCTTGGGGTGGCGTAGATCCCATTTCTGCTAGTGCACAAATTATTGAAGGCTTACAACATATTGTAAGTCGTCAAATGGACTTAACAAAGGCTCCTTTAGTAATTACTGTAGGTACTATAAATAGTGGTGTTCGTTCTAATATTATTCCTGAAACAGCGGAGATGACAGGTACCATTAGAACCTTGGATAGTAAGATGCAAGAAGAAGTACATGAGAGAATAAAACATACGGCTCAAACTATCGCAGAAAGTTCTGGAGCTACTGCTGATGTAACTATTGATACAAAAACTTTAGTAACTTATAACGATCCAGCCCTAGTGAAAAAGACTTTACCTTCTTTAATTAAAGCAGCAGGTGATGAGAATGTATCTGAATCAACCTGGGTAACAGGTGCAGAAGACTTTTCATTTTATGCAGCCAAGGCTCCTAGCTTCTTTTTTAATGTGGGAGGTTTACCAAAAGGTACAGACCCAAGAAAAGCAGGTCCACATCATACTCCCGATTTTTATTTAGACGAGTCTGGATTTATAGTGGGTGTGAAAGCTTTTTGTCAACTAGTATTTGATTACGGAAAAACGAAGTAAGCTTAATTTCTTGCACCAAAAAGCAAGCTTCCTATTCTTACTAGGTTACTACCCTTGGTAATGGCCATTGCGTAATCACCACTCATGCCCATGCTGAGGGTATCGAAATGTATATTATTCAATGTAGTAGCCGTTTGGTCATAGATAGTTTTTAAAGTACTAAACTCCTTTTCAACAAGGGTTTTGTCCTCTGTAAAACTAGCCATACCCATTAGTCCTTTAATGACTACATTACTATAATTTGAAAGGCGACCACTTGCAATAAATTCATGTAAACTTGTGGCATCAAAACCAAACTTGGTTTCTTCTGTGGCAATATGCACTTGTAATAAACAGGCAATCATTTTATTTTGCTTAATGGCTTGCTTATTAATTTCTGCTAATAATTTTTCAGAGTCCACCCCATGAATTAAATATACAAAGGGCGCAATATATTTTACTTTATTGGATTGTAAATGACCTATAAAATGCCAATGGATATCAGAAGGTAAGCTTGCTGCCTTATCTACTAATTCTTGTACATAATTTTCACCAAAACTTCTTTGACCTAATGCATAAAGGGCTTCAATGTCTTCATTGGGCTTGGTTTTACTGACAGCCACCAACTGCACATTTTTATTTTGCAGTTGCTCTTTAATGCTATGATAGGCTTCAGTATTTACAGGCATAAATTATTTGGTTATATTTCTACCAATGACCATTTTTTGAATCTCACTAGTACCTTCATAAATTTGAGTAATTTTCGCATCACGCATTAATCTTTCTACATGGAATTCTTTAACAAATCCATAACCTCCATGCACTTGAACGGCTTCTGTGGCTGCCCACATAGCAGTATCACTTGCATGTAACTTAGCCATGGCTGCAGATGTAGTATAATCAATTCCATTGTCTTTTTCCCAAGCTGCATGATAACAAAGTAATCTGGCCGATTGAATTCTAGTAGCCATTTCAGCTAATTTAAATTGTATG
>CAIJZF010000170.1 GCA_903825095.1 uncultured Bacteroidota bacterium
AATTACCTACCTGCAATGCATTTTCTTGTAAACCTTCTTTCTTAATAACTTCTAATACAGCCAAGCCAGTTGCCATTGAAACGGGGTTACCTCCATAGGTATTAAAATACTCAATACCATTATTAAAGCTATTGGCTATTTTATCGGTTACAATGACTGCAGCTAGGGGATGGCCATTGCCAATGGGTTTACCCATTACTACTATATCGGGTACCACCTCTTGTAATTCAAATCCCCAAAAATGAGAACCCACTCTTCCAAAGCCCACTTGTACTTCATCTGCAATACATATGCCACCGGCTGCTCGTACATGCTTGTATACTTCTTTTAAATAATGGGGCGGTAGGGGCATTTGTCCACCAACACCTAATAGTGTTTCACAAATATAGGCGGCAGGTTTTTTATTTTCTTTTGCTAATCTGTCAATGATATTTTTTACATCCATTGCGTATTTACCTCCTGCGCTAGTATCGTCATAGGTATAAGGGCCTCTATATAAATCGGGATTCATGGCCTTATGTATCCAAGGCATTTGACCCATGCCACCTTCTCTATCAAATTTATAGGGACTCATTTCAATAGTTGCCGTTGAAGTACCATGATAAGCATGGTCTAAAACAATAATATCTTTTTGCTTTGTGAAATGTCTACTTATTCTAATGGCTAAATCATTGGCCTCACTTCCACTATTGGTAAAATAACAAACATTTAAACCAGCGGGTAAACTAGCCGTTAATTTTTCTGCATACTGAATTAAATGCTCATTTAAATAGCGGGTATTGGTATTTAAACTAGCAATTTGTTTTTGCATTACCCTTACTACGCTTGGATGACAATGCCCTACATGACTTACATTGTTGACGCAATCAATATAGGTATTGCCTTTGTCGTCATATAAATATTGTAAGGCAGCTTTATCAATTTTTAAATGCTTTTCATAACTAATACTAAGGTTTCTTCCAATATGTGCCTTTCTTTTTGTTTCTAAATTTGTATAATTTTCTTTTTCATTAATGATGGAACTAAAATGACAAGCCAGTCTAAAAGCATTTTCTGCTTTGATTGGATTTAGTGTAATTAAATAAGAGAGTAAATTCCAAGCAGGCTGCTCTGTTATAAAATGATGTTCGTTATTCGTTGCTAAAGAACCATTGTAGGCAGACTGTGTTACACTAATACATAATCTTGCAGCAATTAAATAATATAAAATACTTAATTCTTTTTCTTCTAAGGCATAAGCACTATGGTATCCCTTTACTACTAAAACGGCTGCGGCTAGTGGGTCGGGCTGGTGCAGCATTGCATAGGTACAGGCTACTGCTACATTATTAATTAATGCAGTGTATACCATATCACCAAAATCAATTAGTCCTGCAATGGCATCCCCTTCCACTAATACATTATAATCATTGGCGTCATTATGCGTATAGGCCTGTCTATAAGAAGAAAGGGTGGGTAGAACCTCAGTTTCAAATTGCAGCATAAAATAATCGGCAATTCTTTTTTTAGCAGCATCCTTTATATAGCTCATTTTATAATTCGCATCGCGTGCAGTACTTATATCCCAAGTATAATGCCTATGCATGCCCGGATGCTTAAAACTTTCAAGGCTTTTATCCATCTTGCCTAAGAAGGTTCCTAAG
This sequence comes from uncultured Bacteroidota bacterium, assembly GCA_903825095.1. The sequence goes on from CAIJZF010000170.1 coordinate 1,644, forward strand.
TTTTGAAATAAAGCTTTGTTTTTTGTTGGCGCTTCTACCCAAAAGCTACCTTCTAGAAAACTTAATATTCTAATATAATAAGTTTGTTCATCAACAATTATTTCTGTTAAGGTTTCTCCTTTTTTATTTAAGGTATACACTTGAAATTGTGCAGCTAAATCCGATTTTGCTAAATGTTGTAGAATTTTTACTTGTGCCTCTAAGAAAAAATAGTCGTGAGCACTATTAGAAACTTTTAAAATATTTTTCTTGCCCGATTTTTTAACTAATAAAAAATTAAGTTCATCATAGCCATTCAGCACAGATGCTTTTACTTCTATGCCATAATAATTTGCTACCCAATTTTCAATGGTACCAATGGTAAAATTCATGCCAACAAGTTAGTTAATTATTCAGAAAGCTTTCCATAGAGGCTGCTACCAATTTCGGCGCTTCTTCCATGGGCGTATGGCCTATATTTTTATAAACAGTGAGTAGACTTCCTTTTATATCTTTTTGAAATAGGTAGGCATTATCAACTGCAATGAGATGATCATATTCTCCCCATAATATTAAAGTAGGCTGGCTAATGGTTTTAATGGGTTCGGAAGAAGTGGCTATTCTATTTTTAAACAAAGACAAAGTTGCTGCGCGATTACCTTCTCTTAATAACATTTCATGATACCTTGTTACAATAGCATCGCTAATAAGGCTATTATCGTAAAATACTGTTTCTAAACTTTTTCTTATTAAAAATTTGGGCGTAATAAATAAGAGTAAATTATTAATAACAGGGGTACTGGCTAATTTAAAACCTAAACTTCCTTTTTCATTTTTCATAGGATAACCACCTGCATCCAATAAAATTAGCTTCGCTATTTTATTAGGATGCGCCACTGTATACTGCCATGCAATAGCACCTCCTAAGGAATTGCCCGCTAAAGCACATTTATTAATATGCATTGCATTTAAAAAGGAGTCTAGAAAACGAACATAATAATCACCTGCATAATAATTCTCCGGATTAGGACCTGTGATACCAAAGGCAGGTAGGTCAAATCTTATAATTCTTCTATTATTAGAACTAGCAAGCATAATGGAGACCAAGCTATCCCAGGTATGTAAAGAAGAGGACGTACCATGAATAAGTACCAAGGGTGTTGAATCGGATGGGTTGCCTTCATCTCTATAATGCACCTGCATCCCCATGAGTGGCATATACTTAGAAGCTGCATTACCATATTTAGCTTTAATTTTTTCAACTGGAATGTCTCTTTGTCCATACACTGTAAATACAAGCACTAAGAATACCAATATGCTTATCAAACTATAGCCAAGGTTGCGTTTTATCTTATTCATATATTTTTATCTTATTTCCATTTTTATAGTTGTCAATTTATATCCTTTTATTGTATTAATGAATTCTTGTTCAAGAACTTAAAATGAATCTCTCCTATATAGTTTACAAAATATAAGTGTTAAAGAAAACATAAAATTGCATTTTGAGCAAAAAAAATATTTATGACTTATAACTTGACCCTCAGTGCTTTACAGACAGGATATAAAAATACATTTTTGCTGCTTTTTCAGAGAGCCATATTATATGATTATTAATTGTAATTTCTATTAACCGAATTGCTAATTAATAACCAAACCAAACCAAAAATGAAAAAAATCTATCAACAAATTCTTGATTTTCCCCAGATGGTGAATCAAAAAGTTTTGAATGCGCAGTTAAACGCTGCAGTAGATAATTTCGATTCTCAAAATGGAGT
>CAIJZF010000171.1 GCA_903825095.1 uncultured Bacteroidota bacterium
ATTAATGAAGCAAGCTTGTTATTTAATTTAATAGGGAAGTTTAAAGGGTCTTGTGAGCTTTGATTACGCACTTGATATAAATTTTCTTCTATTTGTGAAATAGCAGCAATGAAAGAAACGGTAGATTTTGATAGTCCTTTTTTACTTAATTTCGCTTCTTCATTTAATTTTTCCTTAATGCCTCTTATTTTTATAACAGCGTCATTGGCCACTGTTACCTGATCTCTAATTTGCATAGCTAAATTAAATTTCTCTTGCATATCAGCTATACTTACGTCCTTCACCCTTGGATCCATTTTAATTTCAAAATTTTCAGTAGCTACTTGTGACCCTGCAGTAATTCTTACCTGATAATTACCTGGCACAGCCGTTGGACCGGTATACACTGGCGCACTCCAAAATATCATTCCCTTAAAATAACTTGCAGATGGATATTTTAAATCCCATTCAAAAACATTTAAACCCATCTTAATAGTGGGTGGCTTTGGTTTGCGGTCTTCATCATCTTCATCGGCTTCTCCGTTTTCTTTTTTAGCTTTTGCTAACTCTCCTATAAAAGTATTCACCAATTTTCCTTGAGCATCTAAAATTTCAATTTTTAAATCTTTCTTAGTAGAATCTAAAAAATAATGAAATACAGCTTTTTGCACCGACCTAACTGCATAATAAGGTTTAAATAAATGTAGTCCGGCCTTTATGCCCGCATCCTTTGATCTTACTGGTGAAATATCGTCTAATACATATATAGACCTACCATGTGTTCCAATAACTAAGTCTTTATCGGTTACTTGAATATCAGATACTTGAACATCAGGTAAATTTAATCTTAAAGACTCCCAGCTTGCGCCATCGTTATAAGAAATCCAAATACCATGTTCTGTACCTGCATACAATAAGCCTGCACGCGTAATATCTTCTCTTACGGAATGAACATAATCATCGACACGAATACCTGTAATTATTTTAGTCCAAGTTTTTCCAAAATCATTGGTCTTCCAAATATACGGTGTACGATCATCCATTTGATAACGCTTGGCCGCAATATATGCAGTACCCGCATTAAAATGTGAAGCTTCAATAATACTTACACGCGTATTTTTAGGCATGTCTTTTGGTGTAATATTTTCCCAATGCTTACCGCCATCTCTTGTTATATGAATAAGCCCATCATCAGAGCCTGCCCAAATAATATTCACATCTTGATAAGAGGGTGCTAAAGCAAAAACTGTCCCGTAAATTTCAGGACCATTCATATCTCTTGTGATAACACCGCCACTCACACCTAAGGTGGTTGAATCGTTATAAGTTAAGTCTGGACTAATTTGTTCCCAACTTTGTCCTTCGTTCGTTGTTTTCCAAACATGTTGCGAACAAGTAAATAAAACGTTAGGGTCGACTGGTGAAAAAACAATTGGATAAGTCCACTGCCATCTTTCTGGTAAGGTCTTTGCTTCTTCTCCAGAAAAAAATCTTGGATATACTTGTACATCTCTCACTTGACCTGTCATTCTATTAATACGCGTTAACAAAGCGCCTTGACTACCTGCATAAAATATATCTGGATTTTTTGGATCCTGTGTAATATATCCACTCTCTCCACCACCCACTTCATATGCAAAACCCATACCTGGTTTGGTAGAATTGGTTCTTACGGCTCTATGTCTATAATCTTCACTAGGAAGTGCCACTGTACTATTGTCTTGTTGCGCACCTGCTACTTGATAAGGAAAATCCTTGGTGACTGTAATATGATATAATTGTGCGGTAGGAAAATCTTCATCGGTCCATGTTAAGCCTCCATTTACTGAAACTGCACCACCCCCATCATTGGCTGTGGCTAAGCGGGTTGGGTCGCTTGGATCAATCCATAAATCATGGTTATCACCGTGTGGTACTTTTATTTCCGTTTTAAATGTTATCCCACCATCGGTTGACTTATAAAAATTTACATTCAAACCATACACGGTGTTTTTATCTTTTGGATCGGCCACTATACGAGAATAATAAAATGCACGTTGACGCAATTTTCTTTCATTGTTCACTAATTTCCAATTTGATCCTCCATCATCGGAACGGTATAATCCGCCCTCTGGTGATTCTACAATGGCCCAAACACGATTACCATCTGCAGGAGAAACTGCAACACCCACTTTTCCCACTACTGCTGGCATACCTGGGTTTTTAGAAATGACTTTCCAGCTGGCACCTCCGTCTACCGATTTATATAAAGCAGAAGTCCCAACATCGGCCCACATTTTATAAGGTGTTCTGTATACTTCCCAAATACTTGCATAAATAATTTCTGGATTTTGTGGATCA
>CAIJZF010000172.1 GCA_903825095.1 uncultured Bacteroidota bacterium
AAAGTAATCAAACAAAGAAGCGAGATTGGTTTTGCTTTATTATAGATTGATTTTGGTATCTCCCTAATATGTTTCAATTTTACAGCAATACTTTAAAGTAAAACTGAACAATCATTAGAATATTTATCCCATTAAAAACCCTATATATAAACTACAAGAGTAAAATTGCCTAAACTACTGAATCAATATCAAGACTTATTATTAGAAGCCGGCTGCGATGAAGCCGGAAGGGGTTGTTATGCAGGGCCTGTATTTGCAGCGGCAGTTATTTTGCCCAAGGACTTTTATCACCCCATGCTGAACGATAGCAAACAGCTTACTGAAAAACAAAGAGAAGAATTAGTACCTATTATTAAAGAGGCAGCCATTGCATGGGCTGTGGCAAAGCAAACGGCTAAAGAGATTGACGCCTCTAATATTTTAAAGGCCGCTATTAAGTGCATGCACTTGTCATTGGACCAGTTAAAACCCAAAGCAAAATTTATTGCGGTAGATGGAAATAGGTTTTATGCCTATAAAAAAACTCCTCATCAGACTATCATTAAGGGCGATGGGCTATATGCCAATATAGCCGCGGCCAGTATCCTAGCTAAAACGGCGCGTGATAGTTGGATGCAAAAATTACATAAGAAGCATCCGCAGTATGGTTGGGATAAAAATAAAGGATACGGGACTGCCGCGCACCGCGCGGCCATCGCCCAATATGGTTTATGTTTCGAACATCGAAAAAGTTTTAAAATACTACCAGCACAACTAAGTTTGTTGTAGTAACACTAATACTCCCAAACACCAAGGCCTTGACGCAGTAATACATATTCGTCGGTAGTGCAATCAATCACGGTAGAAGGAACAATACCACCAATGCCTCCGTCCACTACCATATCAATTTGATTACTCCAGTGTTCATAAATAATTTCAGGATCGGTATAGTCTTCTACATTATCTCCCGGGAATGATGCCGATAAAATTGGATGTCCTAAAGTTTCAATTATAGAGAGTGCAATTTTATTATTAGGTATACGCAAGCCAATTGTTTTTTTCTTTGATTGTAAAATCTTAGGTACTTGTTTGCTTGCAGGTAAAATAAAAGTAAAGGGCCCTGGCAAAGTTTTTTTCAAAATTCTATATAAAACATTGTCTATACTTTTAGCATAAGTACTCAAATCACTTAAATCTGCGCAAATAAAACTTAGCTGCGCCTTTTCTGGATTTACTTTTTTAATGGCGCAAATTTTCTCCACTGCTTCATGATGCAAAATGGAACAACCAAGCCCATAAATAGTATCCGTGGGATAAGCAATAATACCGCCAGTTTCTAAACATTCTTTTACCATAGTAAGTTGTCTAGCTTGCGGATTCTCGGGATGTATTCTAATTAGCATAAAGTGTATAGTACAAATTTACCCATTTTTATTCCAATCAATTTTATATTAATTTGTATAAAACAAGGCCATGTTTAGTATAGTATATCTCGAAGAAAAAATTATAACAAGACAATCCTTTCAACTTGCAGTTGAAA
>CAIJZF010000173.1 GCA_903825095.1 uncultured Bacteroidota bacterium
CTATCACTTACTTGACAGAAATAACTCCAGAAAGGCACATCATGCCATTCTAAGTCTTGGTACATCATTGGCACTACACAAATAGGAAAATCTCCTGCGATACCACCACCTACTTGGAAAAATCCAACACCCTTTCCACCACTATTGGCACGGTACCACTCTGTTAATTCCACCATGTATTCAATACCGTTTTTAACGGTACTTGCTTTTAATTCTTTTTTTATCACATAGCTCGCAAAAATATTTCCAGTGGTGCTATCCTCCCAACCTGGAACTACAATAGGAATATTCTTTTTAGCGGCAGCAACTATCCAGCTGTCTTTAGGATCTATCTCATAATATTGTTCTAACTCGCCACTCAATACCACTTGATATAAAAATTCATGTGGAAAATAACGCTCGCCTTTTTCTTCAGCTTGCTTCCAATATTTCACTATATGTTTTTGTAATCTTCTAAATGCTTCCTCTTCAGGAATACAAGTATCGGTTACACGGTTATAATGGTTCTCAAGTAAATCCCACTCGTCTTGAGGAGTTAAATCACGGTAATTAGGAACACGCTTATAATGGCTATGCGCCACTAAGTTCATGACATCTTCTTCAAGGTTGGCACCGGTACAGCTAATAATAGCAATTTTATCTTGGCGAATCATTTCAGCCAAGCTAATACCTAATTCAGCAGTACTCATCGCACCTGCTAAACTCACTAGCATTTTGCCCCCTTCCAAAAGGTGGGTTTCATAACCTTTAGCGGCGTCTACCAAGGCAGCGGCATTAAAGTGTCTATAATGGTGTTCAACGAACTTCGAAATGGGACCTTTGCTCATGTTTTTCAATTTGAAGCAAAAGTAAATTTTTTTGTGGACTTAGCATATTATTGATTAAAACTGAATAAATAGTAACTTTAAAGCCTAAAGCCAGCTTATGAATAATAAAAAAATGATGCTTTTATATGTACTTGTAATAATTGGGATCCCTTTTATTTATGCAGCCTATCTCTACCCTAGTTTACCCGAAATTATACCTACTCACTTTAATATTAAAGGAGAGGCCGATGGCTTTGGTGGAAAAGACAGTATTTATTTAGGGCCTATTATAATGGGGGTAGCAAGCTTATTTACTTATTTTTTATTAGCTAATATTAAAAATTTCGATCCCAAAAGAACTGAAAAAATGGATGATGGATTGTTTAGAAAATTTGGATTTTTCACTGCCTTGTTTTTAAGTTTATTAAGCTTGGTGCTTTTATATGCAACGACGCATCAAGGCATTCCTATTGAAAAATTATTATTTCCAATCTTAGGATTGGCCTTTGCAGTAATGGGTTTATATATGCCTAAAATAAAGCAGAATTATTTTGCAGGATTTAAATTGCCTTGGACCTTAGACAATGAAGACAATTGGAACGCCACGCATAAAATAGCAGGCAAAGCATGGTTCTATGGCGGTATACTTCAGTTTGTGGCAGGTATCGCCTTTAGTTCTGTAACTTCTTTTGTCATTTTTTTTATTGACATGATTGTGATGGTACTCGTACCTACTATTTACTCTTATAGAATGTTTAAAAATGGAAATAAAATTTCCTAAAATATATAATTATGAAACTAGCTACCAAATATATACACGCAGGTGCGCACCCCGATCCAAGTACTGGTGCCATCATGACGCCTATTTACCAAACTTCTACCTATGTACAATCGGCTCCAGGTGTGCATAAGGGTTATGAGTATGCTAGAAGTCAAAACCCTACTAGGTTTGCATTAGAAGAAGCTTTTGCAGTGATTGAAAATGGAAAATTTGGTTTGGCCTTTGCTAGTGGGGTTGCCGCTACCGATGCAGTAATGCGTTTATTAGTACCAGGAGATGAAGTGGTGGCTGCACATGATATGTATGGAGGTACTTTTAGATTGTTCTCCAAGGTTTATGAAAAAATGGGTATCAAATTTATTTATGTTGATACTTCAGATGCTAATAATGTAGCAAAAGCAATGACACC
>CAIJZF010000174.1 GCA_903825095.1 uncultured Bacteroidota bacterium
AGCAATGGATTTTGCAGCAGTGGGTGTAAAAGCAGCACAGTTTATTTTATCTTTTTCAATACTAGTAGTCTTACATGAATTAGGACATTTTATTCCTGCGCGTTTATTTAAAACACGTGTAGAGAAATTTTATTTATTCTTTAATCCAGGCTTTAGTCTTTGGAAAAAGAAAATAGGAGAAACTGAATACGGTATTGGTTGGATTCCATTTGGCGGTTATGTGAAAATCTCAGGCATGATTGATGAGAGCATGGATAAGGAGCAATTAAATAAGGCTCCGGAATCTTACGAACTAAGATCCAAGCCTGCTTACCAAAGACTAATTGTGATGTTAGGTGGTGTTATAGTGAATGTATTATTAGCCATTGTAATATTTATTGGTATTGGTTGGTATTGGGGGGAAGATTATTTGCCTGCAAAAAATGTAAGCTATGGTGTACATGCCAGTGCACTTGCTCAACAAATGGGTGTGCAAGAGGGAGATATCATTGTTTCAGTAGATAAAAAAGAATTAGAAAACTTTGATGCTTTAGAGTCTAAATTAATTTTAACGAATCCTAAAACTTTGGAAGTGCAAAGAGGGGATAGTATTATTTCTTTAAATATTCCATCAAGTTTAGCCACCTCACTTGCTAAGTTTAAAAAAACAGCGCCCTTTGTTATTCCTCGTATACCCGTCATTATTGATTCAGTGGGAAAATCGGCGGTGATTTTAGAAGGCACTTTTAATAAAAACGATACACTGTTGAAAATAAATAATACCAGTATTAAATACCAGTATGAATTTTTAGAAGTAAAACAAAAATATGCCGATTCTATTGTGATGGTCATGTCTAAAAGAGGAGACGATACAGTATATACCAAAACCTTAATTAGCAATGCAGGACAGTTAGGTTTATTTGTAAAACTTCCTTACGCCTTATTTAAAACAGTGCACAGAGATTTTACTTTCTTAGAAGCCATACCCGAAGGGGCACATCGTTGCTATACTACTTTGGATAATTATATTCAAGGCATCAAACAAATTTTTACAGGCAAAGTAAATGCCAACGATTCCTTAGGAAGTTTAATTAGCATTGGAAATACTTTTCCTGCTGCCTGGGATTGGGAACGTTTTTGGACTTTGACCGCTATATTCTCTATTATACTTGCCTTTATGAATGTGCTACCCATTCCTGCCTTAGATGGAGGTCATGCACTGTTTATATTAGTGGAAATGATCACAGGTAGAAAGCCTAGTGATAAGTTTATGGAATACGCTCAAATAGTGGGCATGATGCTTATGTTTGGCCTAATGCTATATGCTCTGGGGCTTGACTTTTGGCGTTTGTTCAAGTAATTCAGCAATTTGTTGTAATTTTGTTGGTTCGAATTAAGTTTTATCTCATAAGATACAATTGGGGTCGTATGGTTTTGACAGCAGTCGTAGCGGTTGGGGTAAGCATGCAGTGCGTTGGGTAATTAGCACTTTAATCTGAATACCAAACAATCAAAAGGCGAAGCAAATTTTGCCA
>CAIJZF010000175.1 GCA_903825095.1 uncultured Bacteroidota bacterium
CCATTCCAGTATTAAAGGGCATTAACCTTGATATTCTAAAAAATGAATACGTGGCTTTAATGGGCCCGTCGGGTAGTGGTAAAAGTACCTTAATGAATATCTTAGGTTGTTTAGACTCTCCAACAAATGGTATGTATAATTTGAATGGCCATGATGTAAGCAAGATGACCGATGATGAATTAGCGGGTATTAGAAATGTAGAAATTGGTTTCGTGTTTCAACAATTTAATTTACTTCCAAGATTATCAGCAGCAGAAAACGTAGCACTTCCTTTAGTATATGCGGGTATTTCAAAAAAAGACAGATTAGATAGAGCCATGGTGGCACTTGAAAAAGTAGGCTTGGCAGATAGAAGTCATCATAAATCAAACGAATTAAGTGGAGGTCAAATACAACGTGTGGCTATTGCGCGCGCCTTGGTAAACAACCCTTCTATTTTATTAGCAGATGAACCAACAGGTAACCTTGACTCTAAAACTTCAGTGGAAGTAATGGAGCTTTTTGGAAAAATACATTCTTCAGGTAATACAGTCATACTAGTAACCCATGAGGAAGATATTGCTCATTATGCACATAGAGTAGTGCGTTTAAGAGACGGTCTTGTGGAAACCGACACGCTGAATAAGAATGTTTCACATTTCTAGCATCAATTATTGAACTTTATTTTATTAGTTTTGTTAGTATCAAAACCCCGGGAGTCTGTTATGGATTTTTAAAGCTGGGTTTATGCAAACAACATGAAAATTTATACAAAAGCAGGAGATTTAGGTAGTACATCATTAATAGGAGGTACCCGTGTTCCTAAAAGTCATATTCGAATAGAATCTTATGGTACAGTAGATGAGCTAAATTCATTTATTGGATTATTAAGTGACCTTCTTACCCAAGAAGAAATTAAAACTGTTTTAAAAGAAGTGCAGGATAGATTGTTTACCGTAGGTTCTTCTTTAGCCTGTGATCCAGATAAAGAACCTGCTTTAAAAATTCCCGATTTAAAAGAAGAGGACATTGCTTATTTAGAATCTTTGATGGATAAGATGAATGAGGTATTAGAACCTATGAAATCTTTTATTTTACCAGGCGGACATCAAGCTATTTCTACTGCACATATTGCGCGTTGTGTTTGTCGCCGTGCAGAGCGTTGGTGCGTGAATTTACAAGAAGAAGATTTATTTGTAGAACCGATGGTTATAAAATACTTGAATAGACTAAGTGATTACTTATTTGTCTTATCAAGATATATTGGTCATTTGAATGGTGTGCCAGATTCTCCTTGGAAACCAAGGGTGTAAATTAGAGACTAAATAAGAGTCAAGTCTTATAAAAACTTTCCGTCTTTCATTGTTAAACTACGATTGCTCATAGTAGCCAATGATTCATTGTGCGTTACTATTAAAAAACTTTGATTCATTTCATTTCTTAAACGAATAAAAAGTTGATGTAAAGCATTTGCATTTTCGCTATCTAAATTACCCGTTGGTTCATCTGCAAAAATAAGTGCAGGGCTATTTAATAATGCACGGGCTACCGCTACTCTTTGTTGTTCTCCACCCGATAAACTATGTGGCTTTTTATTCATTTTATCGGCAAGGCCCATAAAGTCTAAAAGCTCAGAAGCCTTTTGTTGAATTTGTTTGGAAGGCATTTTGGCAATCCATCCTGGAATGGAAACATTTTCAATGGCCGTGAATTCAGGAAGTAAATGATGGAACTGAAATACGAAACCTATTTTCTGATTTCTGTAATGGGCTAAGTCGGTTTCTGATAGCTGGGTAATATCATTGCCCTCAAAAAACACCTGTCCTTTATCTGCTTTTTCTAAACTGCTTACAATGTACAAAAGGGTCGATTTGCCGGCACCTGAAGGGCCAACGATACTTACTAATTCCCCTCGACTTACCTCTAAGGAAACGCCCTTCAGCACAGATACAGGGCCATATTGCTTCCATATGTCCTTGGCTACTAGTAGATTTGGCGTTTGCTCCATGGTACAAACCTAGCAATTCCCGGTCAAATTTGACAAAATTTAAAGATTTGTTTACATCCTGTAGAAAAAACAGATTTGGTTATATCGTTTATACGGCTACTTTTGCAAAAAATAACGCTATGTTTTGGACTTTAGAATTAGCCAGCTTTTTAGAAGAAGCTCCTTGGCCCGCAACCAAAGATGAATTGATTGATTATTCAATTAGAAGTGGTGCACCCATTGAAGTAGTCGAGAACTTACAAGAGTTAGAAGACGAAGGGGAAGTGTATGAAAGTATTGAAGACATTTGGCCAGACTACCCAAGTCACGACGATTTTATGTTTAACGAGGATGAGTATTAGTTTTATAAATTAAGCTATTATGATTTTATAAAAAAAGTCCCGCAATAATATGCGGGACTTTTTTATTAGATATTATTGAGATTTTATGAAATATAAATCTCAATAATATCTTCTTCTAATTATGAAAATAAAAAAAAGGCTAAACTTTGTTAGCCTTTTTTTTATTTAGATGGGTTGGTAAGTATTTCTAAAAAGTCAACTTAAAATAAAGTAACATTAAACTTAATGTAAGTACAATGGTATTCGCCACAAGTACTGGTTTGCTTTTAATTAAATAAGCGTAGGTTAACCATACAATACAACTAAAGTTCACAATAAGTATCATAAGTAGGCTAAGGCTTTCTACATTTTTTGTTTGCCAAGTTAAATACACCTGTGGTATGAAAGTCACACAACTAAGAAGTGAACCAAGGTAACCTATGGCTTCTACTAATTTTGGGTTTATTTCTTTCTTGTTCATTTTATCCTTCTTTGTTTACGCTTCTGTGATACCTGCTTTTTGCATAATTAAATCACTTACGCCAGTGGTAGAGTAACCTCCATCATGGAATAAATTTTGCATTGTCACCATTTTAGTTAAATCGGAGAATAAAGTCACGCAATAGTTAGCACAATCTTCTGCGGTAGCATTTCCTAAAGGGGCAATGGCATCGGCATAATCAAAAAAGTCACCAAAACCTTTAATACCTGTTCCAGCTGTTGTTTTAGTAGGAGACTGAGAAACGGTATTCACACGCACTTTGTTTCTTAAACCATAATGGTAGCCAAAACTACGTGCAATAGATTCAAGTAATGCTTTAATATCGGCCATATCGGTATAGAATGGGAAGGTTCTTTGAGCAGCTGCATAAGTAAGGGCTACCACACTCGCGTGATCGTTCAAAGCATCCATCTTATAAGCAACACTTAACATTTTATGTAAGCTCATCGCAGATACATCTACACCTTTTGCATAATAATCATAGTTCAATTCAGGATAAGCAATTTTCTTTCTAATATTCACACTCATTCCAATAGAATGTAAAACAAAGTCAATTTTACCGCCTAAAATTTCTTGAGACTGGGTAAATAAATTTGTTAACTCCTCAACGCTAGTAGCGTCTGCAGGTACAATTTTAGAATTTGTTTTTTCAGCAAGTGCATTAATTTCACCCATACGCATTGCGATAGGGGCATTGGTTAATACAAAAGTGGCACCTTCTTCATGTGCTTTCTCGGCTACTTTCCAAGCAATTGAATTGCTATCTAAAGCACCTGTAATAATTCCTCTTTTTCCTTTTAGTAAATTGTACGCCATTGGTTATGGTTTAGTTTATTGCTGTAAAAATAATTATAATATCTTATAAAAAGACAATATTAAACTAGTAATACACTAAGAAGCTAGAAGTTCTTTGGCATTGTCTAAGGCCGACTTGCTAGGTGGGTCGCCGCCAATCATGGTGGCTATATGTTGAACACGCTCTTTGACGTCCAAGGTTTTTAAATAAGTATGCGTGGTGCTTCCTTTTTGTTCTTTATAAACATATAGGTGCGCATTGCCTTTTGCAGCAATTTGAGGTTGATGGGTAATACATAAAACCTGTCTTGCCTGTCCTAGGTTTTGTAAAAGCAGTCCCACTTGTTTAGCAGGCTCTCCAGAAATACCCGTATCAATTTCATCAAATATCATGGTAGGTAGGTCTATCGATTTTGCCACCAATGATTTTATACAAAGCATAAGCCTACTTAATTCACCGCCACTTGCCACTTTTTTAATAGGCTCAAATTTCTGCGTGTTATTGGCATCAAATAAAATATCTACTTTGTCCTTTCCAAATAAATGGTAAGCTACTTCGTCAATAGTTACTTTTATTTTAGCATTGGGCATACCCACTTGATGTAATAATTTATTTACATTATTAGTAAGTGGGGTAATTTGTTTTTCTCTCTTAGAAGTTAAGCCAGCTGCTGCTGCAATCACTTCTTTTTCTAATTTTTTAACTAGGGTAGTAAGCTCAGTAATTTGATCATTCAAGTTCAGCACTTCCGTTAAATCTTTTTCTAATTGTGCAGCAATACTTAAAAGCTCTGCAGTAGTTTGTACTTTATGTTTCTTCAGTAAATTATAACCTAGTGAAAGACGCTCTTGAATAGAAGCAATTTTTTTATCGTCAAAGTCTATTTTATCCTGCCAAGTACTTAAATCGCTGGCAATATCGGCAATTTCAATTTGTGCAGCTTTTAATCTAGCCACTAAACTAGCAAATTCGGGTTGCCACTTTACAATACTTTCTAAATTATGCCCCATTTGTTTTAGTTGTTGTACAATGGGGTTATCGGAATGGTCTAGTATTTGAATAGAAGCAGCTAATTGCGATTTTATACCCGCAGCATTTTCTAAAAATTTTAATTCTTGGTCTAAATTTTCTAATTCATTTTCTTGTAATTGTAAACCGGCCAATTCTTCATGCAAATGTTGCTTATAGCTTTCTGTTTTTTCAAAATCTTCTTTTTGTGTTATAAGACTTTGTAATTTTTTCTCGTTTTCTTTCCAATTGGTATAAGATGCTTGGTAGTCGGACAATTCTTTTTGTGTAGCAGCCAACGCGTCAATAACGGTGCGTTGAAAATCGGTATCGCCCAGTGCCATGGTATCGAACTGTTGGTGTAGGTCTACTAGTTTGCTAGTTAAATCTTTTAAAATAGTAAGGGTAACCGGTGTATCGTTTATAAAGGCCCTCGATTTTCCTTGTGCATTTATTTCTCTTCTAATAATAAGTTCATCATTGAATTCAATTTCATTTTCTTCAAAAAATGATTGATGAATTTTAGCATCGGATAATTTAAAAATTCCCTCTATAAAACATTTTTTACTAGCGTCTCTGCAAACACTGCTATCGGCGCGGTCGCCCAATATTAAACCCAGGGCACCCATAATTATACTTTTACCTGCACCTGTTTCTCCCGTAATTACAGAGAGTTGGTTGGATAGATCAATGCTTAGATGATCTATTAAAATATAATTTTGTATTTCTAATTTGGTTAACATCGCAAGCTGCAATATACATTACCCGAAAATGATGCACAAATTTTGTTACTAAGAAAGGCTACTGTTTTAGACAGCGTTGAATACCCGACTTTGCTTTCTGGTCTAAGGAATTTTTGAAAGCGTGGTTTTTCATAGCAATACAGCTATTAAAATACTCAATGGCTTTAGAAAATAAGCCCTTCTGCTCATAAATTAAGCCTATTTGAAGTGCGGCACGGGCTGCAAAATATTCAGTCAGGTTTTCTCCTTTTTCAATAGCCGACTTATAAAAGCGAATTGCATTTTCGTCGTCCTTCATTAAATCGTAAATGCGCCCTAAACGATAGGCGAATTCAGTCTTGTCGGCATCTGTTGTGAAGTCGTTGCTGGTTTTTCCTGCAAGAACAGCAAGTGCTTGTGATTGATAACCACCATCACTCAAAAGTCTTGCTTTTAATAAAACAGGATGTGGCCAGCTGCCTTTTTTGGCATTTTGAAAAGCGAGTTTATCGGCATCGGTAATTTGATTGCCTTGAGACAAAACATTATTTCTGTAAGTTGCTGCTTTTTTCATGTCGCCCTGTATGTAGGCAATCCAGCTTAATCTTTCATAAGCATCTTTTACATAAAAGTTGCCTTTGAATGTAGAGACGAATTCCATGAAGGCTTTTTGTGCTTTCTCTAATTTTAATTCATTAATATAGGCGTAACCAATTTCATATTGCCAGAAAGGAAGGGGCAAATACGCATCCGAGATTTCCATTTCTTGTACAATGCTTAAGGCTTTGCTAGACTGCTGATGGTTTAAATATAAATTCACCGCCATATATGCTTGGTACTGATTCTTTTTAAAATTATATGGAGTCGATTCTAAAAAAGCAAAGGTCTTTTCTTGATTGCCTTCAAAATTCATGAGTAAATAAGGGTAAACAAATAAGGCTTCATTGCGGGCTCTTGCACTGTATTCATCTTTACTATTAATATACTTAAGTACTAAGGCATTGCCCTCGGTAATTTTACCAGACATGCCTAAAACATTGGCCATCCACTGATAGGCTTTTGGAACAGTACCAATAATAGTAGTCATTAGTCCATAGTAAACATCTCCTTGGGTGAATTTGGGAAAGGCTTTTTTATTGTCTTTAAATGTTAGATAGGCTTTTCTAAATTCTAAAGCTGCATCTAGGTTTTTATCAAATCGAATTGCCACCAATGATTTATGTAAATGCGTAACACCTAAACAGTATAAATAATAAGGAGATTGCTTAGGTCCCGATTCAAAAACTTCTAAACGCTTTTCAAATGCTGGAAATAGTTTTTCGTATTCGCTTTTATTTTCATTAAAAAATAATTGATAAAAATCGGCGTAGCTTTCAAGTAAAGGGTTGATTAAATTAGTAGGGCTATTTTTTTTCTCTAGCTCTAACCATTTTCTAGCTTCTGGGATTCTTAGAGAAGTAATGGCATCATAAATTTGTTGAGACTTGTCGTTCCAATTATATTGATATTGTGCAGATAGGTTTCCGCCCAGTCCCAAAAATAAAATTGTAAGCAAACACCATTTTCTCATAGGGTAAAAATAAAGAAAGGGTAGCTGTTAGGCCACCCTTTCGTGTATATTTTTTAAAACTATTTTAGTTCTATTTCTTTTTAGACTCTTTCGTTACATCTTCCTCTACTAAAATACGACCGCAGTTTTCACAAACGATAATTTTTTTGTGAAGGCGAATCTCACTTTGACGTTGAGGAGGGATAGAGTTAAAGCAACCACCACAAGCGTCTCTTTCAACAGTTACCACGGCTAGGCCATTGTGGTAGCTATTTCTGATACGGTCGTAGCTGTAAAGTAAACGCTCGTCAATATGAGCACGCGCATCTTCAGAATTCTTTCTTAATTCTTTCTCTTCAATTTCAGTATCTGCAATAATTTTCTCTAATTCGCTTTTCTTATGTGTTAAAACACCGTCTTTCACAGCAATTGTTTTCTTAGCAGCGTCCAAAACCTTAATTTTCTCTGCTAATTCTTCATTTGCATCACGAATATGTTTTTCGCCTAATTTAATCTCTAGGCCTTGCATTTCTAATTCTTTGTTAATGGCTTCAAACTCACGATTGTTTTTAACGTTCTCGCTTTGTTTCTCGTATTTAGCAATTAATTCTTCGCTTACTTTTATTGCTGCTTTCTTCTCATCAATAAATTCAGTGATACCATTAATCTCTTCTTCAATTCTTGTTTGTCTATTTTGCAAACCTTGAACTTCGTCTTCTAAATCTTTTACTTCCATAGGTAACTCACCACGAAGAATTTCAATTTCATCGATACTGCTATCTACTCTTTGAAGTTTATAAAGATTAACTAATTTTTCTTCAACCGAAAAGTCTTTGACTGATGCCATATTTTCAAAATTTTTGGATGCTCTTAAATAAGTGAACCTCAATCTTTAAGGTAGTGCACAGGTTCTGTGTTTACCAAGGATTCGAGGACGGCAAAGGTAGGGAATTTAAGCTTTAAATTTGCAACAATTAGGGAAGCTACCCATTGTTCGCTCTGTCCATGGCCTATATCCACCAGTAAAATCTGGCCATCGGCCTCAAAAAAGTCGTGGTATTTAAGGTCGCTGGTAATAAAACAGTCAATATTTTGAGCCTTGGCATCATTTATCAAAAAACTACCCGAACCCCCACATAAGGCAATGGTTTTCAAGGGCTTTTTTATAAAATGGGTATGTTTTAAGACAGCTAAATTCAGCTTTTCTTTGATCCATTTCAAAAATTCTGCCTCGTCGGTTTCGAGAGGAAGCTCACCCACCAAACCGGATCCAATTTCTCCCCCTTTTTCGTCCTTAAACCCGGGTTTGGGTGTTAAAATTCTCCTATTTTCCAAATGAAGCCTATCTGCCAGGGTTTTATTGACCCCGTCGAGCAGGTTGTCCAAGTTGGTATGAATGGCATAAAGGGCAATATTATTTTGAATGGCTTTGACCACCACTCTGGATACAAAATGATGACTATTAAATTGTTTCACCCCTTTAAAAACTATGGGATGATGACTTACAATTAAGTTGCAGCCTTTGGAAATAGCTTCGTCCACCACGGCCTCGGTGCAATCTAAAGAACAGAGTACGCCGGTGCAATTATGGTCGGGGTTGCCTACAATTAGGCCTGCATTGTCATAAGGTTCTTGCCAAGCAAGCGGTGCCCAATTTTCTAAGGCAGTTATAATATTACTTATTTGCATGGCATAAAATTAAATATAAAAGCCAACTATTTATGTTTTAAATTGTTAAACAAATTATGAAAAAGGCAGTTTCAGTTTTTTGGTTTAGAAGAGATTTAAGATGGCAGGATAATGCAGGTTTATACTATGCACTATATCAAGCCAAATTAGAGGGGCATCAGGTACTCCCCATATTTGTTTTCGATAAAACCATTTTAGCGCAGTCGGAAGACAAGGCCGATAGAAGGGTAGATTTTATTCATCAAACCCTTACGCGTTTACAAAATGAATTGGTTGAAAAAGGAAAATCGCTATGGGTAAATTACGGAACACCTATTGAAGTTTTTGAAAAATTATTTACTGAA
>CAIJZF010000176.1 GCA_903825095.1 uncultured Bacteroidota bacterium
AGAAGCGATTAGAAAAAAAGTAATTGAAGAGGACCATTCTCTATATTTAAGTAGCCTTGAAAGCTTAGTTCATAAAGTAGAATTATTTGGAACCCACTTCGCTTCCTTAGATATAAGACAAGATAGCAGAATACACCGTAAAGTATTAATGGATATTCATGAAAATGAATTTCAAAAAAAGGGCAAGGGTTTACTACCTGCAAATTATGAGCAGTTAACTGCAGCAGAACAAATTAATATATTAAGTAAGCTTGAAGGAAATATTCAAGCTAATGATTTCAGTGAATCCATTACAAAAGATACCATTGAAAGTATTTACGCCATTAAAGAAGTACAAAAACTAAATGGCGTAAAAGGCTGTCATAGATATGTGATTAGCAATTGCCAGTCTGAAGTGAATGTAATGGAACTATATGCTTTATGTAGGCTATGTGGTTGGGACAATACCCTTGCCAGTCTTGATATTGTTCCTTTATTTGAAACCATTGACGACCTTAGCGCTTCTGAAAATATAATGCAAACATTATATTCAACACCCATTTATGCAGCCCACCTAAAAGCAAGAAATCAAGAGCAACCTATTATGTTAGGCTTTAGCGATGGCACCAAGGATGGTGGCTACCTACAAGCCAACTGGAGTATTTATAAAGCTAAGGAAACCCTTACAGCAGTTTCAAGGAAAAATAAAATTATCGTAAAGTTTTTTGATGGTCGTGGAGGCCCTCCTTCTAGAGGGGGTGGCAAGACCAATCAGTTTTATGCTTCTATGGGCAATCAAATTGAAAATGAAGAAATACAATTAACAGTTCAAGGACAAACCATCACTTCTAATTTTGGAACTATTCAGTCTGCTCAATACAATCTAGAACAATTATTAACTGCTGGTGTAAGCAACGAACTTTTTGCAGATACCAAATTGCAAATTTCATCTAAGGACAGAGCCTTACTAGAGGAGCTAGGTAATATTAGTTATCAAGCCTATCAACAACTGAAAGAAAATGCTTTATTCTTACCGTATTTACAAAAGTATAGTCCTTTAAACTATTATAGTAAAAGCAATATTGCTAGTCGCCCTGCTAAAAGAGGCAGCGGCAGTAGCTTAAGCTTCTCAGACCTTCGTGCCATTCCCTTTGTAGGCAGTTGGAGTCAATTAAAACAAAATGTACCTGGTTTTTATGGCGTAGGTACAGCTTTGCAAGTATTAAAAGAAAAAGGTAAATGGGAAGAAGTACAAAGCTTATTTAATAATATTTCTTTTTTCAGAACACTGATAGACAATAGTATGATGAGTATGGTGAAATCTAATTTTGCCATTACTAAACATGTAGCATCTGATACAGCGTTTAATAGCATTTGGCAAAATATAAAAGAAGAATTTAAACTCACTACTCAACTCTATTTAGAGCTAAGCCATGCAAAAAGTTTAATGGAAAATGATGTAGTAAGTAAGCATTCTATTTTATTAAGAGATCGAATAGTGCTTCCCTTATTAACTATTCAACAATATGCCTTAGGAAAAATACAAGAAGTAAAAGACAATCCAACTGCATTAGCTTCTTATGAAAAATTATTAACTAGAACTATGTTTGGTATTATTAATGCAGCTCGTAATTCAGCCTAATCAGCCTAATGAATTAAACTGCTCCAGTATCCTTCCAATTCCATAAATGCAAACAGGCATAGGTTCTATAAGGAGCCCAGGCCAG
>CAIJZF010000177.1 GCA_903825095.1 uncultured Bacteroidota bacterium
GTAAAATAATCTTGATGGCCTTTATTGGCTCAAAGTATTATCATAATGTTAAGCCCTTTCAGTTTATACTGAAGGGGCTTCTTTATTTAAATAAGTTTAATGTACCTTCGCGCAGCATAAATTATATATGAAGAGAATTGAAAGACATAGAGCCATTTTAGGCGTAGACGATAAAGCTACTTTAAGCGACTTGAAAAAAGTATATCGTAAGATTATGATGGAATGGCATCCCGATAAATTTCAAGACAGTGATGAGGCTAAAAAAATGGCAGAAGAAAAGTCTGCTAAATTAATTGCGTCTTATCATTTTTTAGTGAGCGTGCATATTGAAACACATGAAGCCACCAAGGATGCCTATATAGCCACTACAACAGATGCCAGTATTGACGACTTTGAATTTAAATCTGAAATACTCAGAGTGGTATTTTCTGATGGTAATGAATATGAATATTATGGAGTGCCAAAGGCTATTTATGTGAAGCTAGTCAATGCCGACACACCTGATCGTTTTGCAAGACGACATATCTACGAAAATTACTTATATCGAAGTACTAGCAAAATTGTTGGAGCAAACGAGTAATTGTGTACAATTCGCTAAACAAATAGGGTAATATTTTCCGTTTTTTGTTACTAATAAATGAGTAATTGTAGTAATTTTATTACTCAATATTTATACAATTTATTACTATGGAAAATAATACAACTGGGGCTGCAAAATGTCCTTTTACAGGTGCCTCTACTGCATCAAAAGTGACTAGTGCTGGAACAAGAAATACCGATTGGTGGCCCAATCAATTAAGATTAAATATTTTACGCCAACATTCTTCTTTAACTAATCCAATGGACGCTTCTTTTAATTATACAGAAGCCTTCAAGTCTTTGGATTTAAAAGCAGTGAAAAAAGATATCGTTTATTTAATGACTACTTCACAAGATTGGTGGCCTGCAGACTATGGTCATTACGGACCTTTCTTTATTCGTATGGCATGGCATAGTGCTGGAACTTATAGAACTACCGATGGTCGTGGTGGTGGTGGAGCAGGTATGCAAAGATTCGCCCCTTTAAATAGCTGGCCCGACAATACTAATTTAGATAAAGCGCGTTTATTATTATGGCCTATAAAAAAGAAGTATGGTCAAAAATTATCTTGGGCCGATTTAATGATATTAGCTGGTAACTGTGCATTAGAATCGATGGGCTTTAAAACCTTTGGTTTTGCAGGGGGTCGTGCCGATGTTTGGGAGCCACAGGAAGATGTCTATTGGGGTGCAGAGCGTGAGTGGTTAGGAGATAAAAGATATAGTGGAGACCGTGATTTAGAAAATCCATTAGCAGCAGTGCAAATGGGATTAATATATGTAAACCCAGAAGGGCCTAATGGCAATCCTGATCCTATTGCTTCTGCAAGAGATATTCGTGAAACATTTGCGCGTATGGCTATGAATGATGAAGAAACAGTTGCCTTAATTGCAGGTGGACATACATTTGGTAAAACACATGGTGCTGCCGATCCTGGAAAATATGTGGGCGTAGAACCAGCCGCTGCAGGTATTGAAGAACAAGGTTTAGGATGGAAGAATACTTTGAATGCTGGAAATGGAGTGAATACCATTACTTCAGGTTTAGAAGGTGCATGGACAACTACACCTACTAAATGGAGTAATAATTATTTTGAAAACTTATTTGGCTTTGAGTGGGAATTAGCGAAGAGTCCAGCTGGTGCACATCAGTGGAAGCCTAAGGCGGGCGCGGGTGCTGGCACAGTGCCTGATGCACATGATCCTTCTTTGAAACATGCACCAACCATGTTAACCACCGATATCGCATTAAGAGTAGACCCTGCTTACGGACCAATCTCAAAAAGATTTTATGAAAACCCAGATCAATTTGCAGATGCATTTGCAAGAGCTTGGTTTAAATTAACACATCGTGATATGGGACCTCGTTCTCGTTATGTAGGAACAGAAGTACCAGCAGAAATTTTAATCTGGCAGGATCCTTTACCTGCAGTTACACATAAATTAATTGATGCATCAGATATTAGTGCATTAAAATCAAAAATTTTAGCAAGCGGTGTTTCTGTTTCAGCATTAGTTGCTGCAGCTTGGGCATCAGCTTCTACTTTCCGTGGATCTGATAAACGTGGTGGCGCCAATGGAGCACGTATTCGCTTAGCACCACAAAAGTTTTGGGCTGCAAATAATCCTGCACAATTATCTAAAGTATTAGATGCATTAGAAGCTATTCAAAAAGAATTTAATACAGCGAATAAAGAAAAGCAAGTTTCACTTGCAGACTTAATCGTATTAGGTGGGGCAGCAGCCATTGAAAAAGCAGCGAAAGACGGAGGACATGATGTGAAAGTTCCATTTACAGCAGGTAGAACAGACGCTACAGAAGCGCATACCGATGTAGAATCTTTTGCAGTCTTAGAACCTATTGCAGATGGTTTTAGAAATTATATCAAACCTCGCACCATGTTATCTCCAGAAGATATGATTGTTGATAAATCGCAGTTATTAAACTTAAC
>CAIJZF010000178.1 GCA_903825095.1 uncultured Bacteroidota bacterium
CTAGCATGGGGCCTTCTACCAAATTAAACATCCCGCTTAATGGGTTGGGCCTGTCTAATATATAAATAGGTAATTTGAATTTAGCTGCCGTTTCTATAAAATAACTCATTGTCCATAAATAGGTATAAAAACGTGTGCCAGCATCGGGTATATCAAAAAGTAAAATATCAATTCCTTTTAAATCATCCTTGGTAGGCGCTAATTTTTTATTATATAAGCTTATGATTTGTAAATTAGTAATTGGATCTACTGCATCTTTAATTATAAATCCATCAGCACCCTTTGTATTAATGCCATGTTCAGGTGAAAATAATAGTACAATATTAAATCCAGCATCCATCAAAGCCTTTCTACTAGATATGCCTTTAATAGTAGTGGCAGCATCATTGGTTAAAAAAGCGATTCTTTTAGTTTTCCATTTCGGATTTAAAGCAAGTAAATTATCTATACCAAATTGAATCTGCATCTTAATTTTCCGATTTCTTAAATTGTAAATTTAATTTTAAATTTTCTATGACATTAAATATAATTGGACAGCGGTCGTAATGCATAAAAGTGGTAAACATTCTATTTTTTAATTGAGGCACATGAAAGGCGGGGAATTCTTTACATCCTGCAAATCGGTGCTCATATACAGAACAACTATTGCCGACTAGAAAATGACAGGGTATAGCATTAATAACCATACGACCCGATTCTCCTTTAGAGATAAATTCAGTATCAAAATCCTCTCTTGTTTTTCCTAAATGCTTGGCTAAATTAGAAGCTTCTGCTTCATCTATATTGACCATTAAGCTCTTACAGCAATTACCACAGCTGGTGCAATCTATCTTAGGGCTAATCTGTTCAGACAAAGAAAAGGCTTCCGCGTCAAGGGTTTCGCTGTCTATTGCAGCTATAAAGGCTTGGAATTGATCGTTTTCGGCGCTTAATGCCTCAGCCTGCTGCTTTATGTAAGCAAGGTCTGTAATGGGGTATTTAGGGTCTGTTTTGATGCTTTAAAGATAAGAGAATAATCGTTTATCCACATAATTAGGCCAATTGGTGAAAAGTAAAATTGGGGTAACCACCACGCTCATTAGATTTGCAGTCAGACAAGGGCCCTTTTATGCCCCTAAAGCATTGATAATTATGGCAGAAACAAAGATTCCATCAGAGTATAACGAAGATTCAATTCGGTCTTTAGATTGGAAGGAACATATAAGATTAAGACCAGGAATGTATATAGGTAAATTAGGAGATGGTTCAGCTCCTGATGATGGTATTTATGTACTCATGAAAGAAGTCATTGATAACTGTATCGATGAGCACACCATGGGTTATGGTAAACAAATTGAAATTGGCATTGTAGGAAAAGAAGTGACTATTCGAGATTATGGTCGTGGTATTCCTCTTGGAAAAATTGTAGATGTAGTAAGTAAAATAAATACAGGTGCTAAATACGATAGTAAGGCCTTTCAAAAATCGGTGGGTTTAAATGGAGTAGGTACCAAGGCGGTGAATGCCCTCAGTGAAGATTTTTTAGTGACTGCATTTAGAGAGGGTAAACAAAGAACTGCCACTTTTAAAAAAGGTGTTTTGGTTAGCGAAACGAAAGAAATAAAAACAACGGAGGCCAATGGTACCCTAGTTGTGTTCACGCCCGACTCTTCTATGTTTAAAAACTTCCATTATATACATGAGTATATTGATGGTCAATTATGGAACTACTGTTATTTGAATGCGGGTTTGAGTATTTTATTTAATGAGAAAAAATATGTAAGTAAAAATGGTTTATTAGACTTGCTAGAAAGAAAAACCAATCCAGACGAACTTAGATATCCTATTATACATTTGAAAGGAGATGATATTGAAGTGGCCATGTCTCATAACAACGATTACGGAGAAGATATTTTTTCTTTTGTAAATGGTCAATACACAACACAAGGAGGAACACATCAGCAAGCCTTTAGAGAAGCCTATATTAAAGTGATTCGTGATTTCTATAAAAAAGATTATGACGCCTCTGACATTAGAACCAGTATTGTAGCTGCTATTTCTGTAAGAGTACAAGAGCCTGTATTTGAAAGTCAAACGAAAACTAAATTAGGATCTCAGAATGTGGCAGAGGGTGGGCCAAGCATGAAGAATTTTATTACTGAATTTTTAGCTAAAGAATTAGATAATTTCTTGCATA
>CAIJZF010000179.1 GCA_903825095.1 uncultured Bacteroidota bacterium
CCAGTTACAACTACATCAGCCAAAGCTTTAACGTCAGAAGTTAATTTAATAGTTAAGTTAGTGCCGTTAGCAGCTACTTCAGTTGCTTCAAAGCCTAATGCTGAAATAACTAATGTAGCTCCTTTTTTTACTGAGATTGTAAAGCTACCATCATTGCCTGCGCTTGTTCCTTTCTTAGTGCTCTTGTCTAAGACACTAGCTCCAACAACAGGCGCATTTTTTTCGTCGATAACCTTTCCGGTTACGGTAACTGTTTGTGCATACCCGACCATAATAGTCATTAAAAATGCACACACACTCACAAGGATTTTTTTACTCATGTTTTATGTTTTGTTTTAAAATTATATCCAAATAAATAAGCCTGCAAAAAGTGTATTAAATACATCTCTCACAAGCTTTCAAATACGAATTTATAAAAAAAAATTGATACTATTATATAATTGTTAAGTTTTATTAACGGTTTTTTAAGCATTTTCTTATTTCGTAACTAAAAAAAAAGTTAAACATTTTATAGAAAAATATCTGAAATATTAAACAAAAATCCCCTCAATTGCTTGAAGGGATTGTGATATTCAATAATTAATGAAAATTATCCTTGTTGAGGTCCGCGATCCTCGCGAGGTGCTTGCTCAGGTCTTGGTAATAAAGCTTTGTGGCTTAATTTGAATTTACCTGTTTTAGGATCCAAACCTACCAACTTCACTTTAACTACATCCCCTTCGTTATAGATACCATCCATCGTCTCCAAACGCTTCCAGCTTATTTCACTTATATGTAATAAACCTTGTTTGCCTGGCATAAATTCAACAAAGGCACCAAACTCCTTAACACCCTTTACAACACCTTCATATTCATCTCCAATTTCAGGAACGGCAACAATACCATTAATCCATCTAACGGCAGCGTCTAAGCTATCCTTGTTAGCAGAGAAGATACTTACTTCACCATGGTTGCCTACTTCCTCAATATTAATAGTCGCACCAGTGGTTCTTTGCATCTCTTGGATGATTTTACCACCTGGTCCGATTACAGCTCCAATAAATTCTTTATCAATAATTAACTTCACCATTCTTGGTGCATGTGGTTTCACATCGGCACGTGCAGCTGGCATACACTCATACATCGCATCTAAAATATGTAAGCGACCTTTTTTAGCTTGAGACAATGCTTCACGCATAATGTCCATGCTTAAACCGTCTACTTTAATATCCATTTGCACACCACAAATACCATCGCGTGTACCAGTTACTTTGAAATCCATATCTCCTAAATGATCTTCATCACCTAAGATATCTGTTAAGATGGCGTATTTACCATCTTCTCTTGAAATTAATCCCATAGCCACACCACTCACGTGCTTAGGCATTGGAACACCTGCATCCATTAAAGCTAAAGAACCCGCACAAACAGTTGCCATAGAGGAAGAACCATTAGATTCTAATACATC
This sequence comes from uncultured Bacteroidota bacterium, assembly GCA_903825095.1. Next base: position 1,448 of record CAIJZF010000179.1, read on the forward strand.
AGACACCACTCTTAATGTGTATGGGAAAGTAGTGGTATCTGGTAACATTTGTTTTAAAGAACGCATGGCTAAATTACCATGACCTACTTCACGACGACCTACACCACGCATCATCTTCACTTCACCTGTAGAGAAAGGAGGGAAATTATAGTGTAAGAAAAATTTAGTGTATTCTGCACTTGCTGCAGTCTCTTGCATTAACTCATCCAACTTAGTACCTAAAGTAACTGTTGTTAAAGATTGAGTTTCTCCTCTTGTAAATAAAGAAGAACCATGCGGTGTTGGAAGTGGATCTACTTCCATGGCTAAAGGACGCACTTGATCTAACTTACGACCATCTAAACGAATACGTTTGTCCACCATCATATCTCTTACTAATTCCCATTTCAAGTCCTCGTAATACTTACCTGCTAATTTCTTTTGCAAGTCGGTAATCTCAGTACCTAAATGTTCAATAATTTCTTTTTTCAATGCAGTGAAAGCATCGCTTCTTTCATGCTTAGCAGAACCCATTTCAGCAATCGCTGTTACTTTCGCTTTAGCGAATGCATATACTTTATCTTTAATTGCTTGGTCTTGTTCTGGTTTTTTATAATCACGCACTTCTGTAATCCCTACTACTTTTCTTAACTCTGCTTGTGCTTTAATTTGTTTGCGAATGGCTTCATGAGCAATTTCTAAACATTGAACTAATTCTTCTTCAGAACATTCTTTTGCTTCTCCTTCTACCATCATCAAATTCTTTTCAGTAGCAGCAATTAAAAATTCAAAATCCGAAATAGCTAATTGTGCTTTAGAAGGATTGATAATAAATTCTCCTTTGATGCGGCCAATACGTACTTCAGAAATAATTTCTTTAATAGGAATATTAGAAACTGCTAATGCTGCTGATGCTGCAAGACAGGCTAATGAATCGGGCATTACATTTTCATCACTTGATATCAAAGAGATTAATACTTGAACATCACATAAATAATCTTCAGGGAATAAAGGACGAAGTGCACGGTCAATTAAACGACTGGTTAATATTTCATAATCATTTAAACGTGCTTCTCTTTTGAAAAAAGAACCAGGAATACGACCAGCTGATGCAAATTTTTCTTGGTAGTCTACGCTTAAAGGAAAAAAGTCTTGCCCTTCTTTAGGATCTTTATTGGCCACCACGGTGGCAAGTAAAATACAATTGCCTTGTCTTACTGTAACAGCACCGTCTGCTTGACGTGCTAATTTACCTGTTTCAATGAATACTTCTTGACCAGGATTTATTTCAAATTTTACCGATTTTGGTTGTACTAACATTTTAATTTTTTTTATACAGTTGATCGCAAGGAAAAACTGAAAGTATATAAACAACTAATCCCAACCGTGTTGTGCAGTTGGGACAGCTTATTAATAAGTTCTTCTTGAATTATTTTCTTAAACCTAATTTTTCAATTAGAGCGCGGTAACCAGTTAGGTTATGTTTTTGTAAATAAACCAATAAACGCTTAC
>CAIJZF010000180.1 GCA_903825095.1 uncultured Bacteroidota bacterium
AACAAGGGCCAAAAAAAGGCATCCAAAAACGAACTACTATATAATCAGGTTTTAATTTTCTAAGTTCATTACCTACTTTTAACCAATTCAATGGGTTAATGGAATTAATACAAGCCTTAATTTTTAAATGAGTAGGGGCGGGTTCATTGGATAACTGCGTAGAACCTGGAAATAAAAAATTTGGGTATTGTAAAGAGAAAGTATAAATGCTAGTATCAAAACCTTCCTGTATAAACTGTTTGGCTAGTCTCTCATTAAAAGTGGCTAATCCACCTGCTCTTAGCGGCCAAGCAGACCCTATAATAATCACTTTCTTTTTCATTTGAAAATAGATTACTGATTAGCTATTAAACCCTAATTTATCTTCTATTAAATAGGTATTTCTATCTACTGCACTACGGTTCACTAATTCTGCAATAAAACCTGCTAAAAATAATTGAACCCCAATTACCATAGAAATTAAGGCTATATAAAAGGCAGGCTTATTGGTGACTGAAAAATCGGGATTCATAAACTTATCAAAAACAATATTCCCAAAAGATATAAAACCAATTAGGAAAAATAAGCTTCCAATTAATCCGAAAAACTGCATGGGCTTTTTACCAAACTTCGATAAAAACTGAATGGTCATTAAATCTAAAAAACCATTTACAAAACGCTCCCAACCAAATTTAGTAGTGCCATATTTTCTAGCTTGGTGCACAACAACTTTCTCGCCAATTTTAGAAAATCCAGCCCATTTAGCCAAAATAGGAATGTAGCGGTGCATCTCACCAAATACTTCAATACTTTTTATAACCTTTAATTGGTAGGCTTTAATACCGCAGTTAAAATCGTGTAATACTATACCAGAACTTCTTCTTGCAACCGCATTATAAATTTTAGAAGGAATATTCTTAGTAAAAGTATTATCATATCTTTTTTTCTTCCATCCACTTACTAAATGATAACCCTCTTTAGTAATCATATCATAAAATTCAGGAATCTCATCTGGAGAATCTTGTAAGTCGGCATCCATGGTCACCACAATATCGCCTTGTGCCATTTTAAAACCTTCATTCAATGCTGCAGACTTTCCATAATTGCGTTGAAATTTAATTCCTTTTAAAGAAGGGTAGCTAGCTCTTAGTGTTTGTATTGTACTCCAACTATTATCCTTACTGCCATCATCCACCATTATTACCTCATAGCTGTAATTATGCGTTTGCATAACACGGTCAATCCACTGCATTAATTCAGGCAATGACTCGGCTTCGTTAAATAAAGGTATAACTACAGATAATTGCATAGTATTTATTATGAAGCTGGATTGGAGAAAGGATCAATAGGATTCTTTTTAGCAACCCCTGCACCAATAAGTGATGCAATGGCACCCGTAAAACCAGTACCTAAAATAGTACCGCCTATAGCAAATGGAATAAAGAATTTTTTAGTCATAGACATAGCTTGCTCAATCATCTCATCTGTCATCTTAGGATTCTCTAACATTTTCTTTCTAGAAATTTCTAAAATCAAATCAATCATGTCTGGAAACAAAACTTTGAAAGCAAGCACTGTATAGGCTGTTGTAATAACTATAAGCACAGCAGTGGTCTTAAAGCCATGTGCAAATAAATTACCAAAGGTTACATTATTATTATTTTGATTAGCGTAAAGTATGTTGCCATAAATTAAACCTCCCATTACCACAGCCGTGCTCACCCAGCTTAACCAGCTGTATTCAAATAAATTAAAAACATACATCACCACACTAAATACAATTGAAAAAGCGCTTAATATTAAGCCTTTTACAATATGCGTAGTTACTTGTGTATTAGTGCTATCTAAATTTTCCATAGTATTTATTTATTAGTGAATTATTTATTAATTGATATTTTACCTTTTACATAAGTGCCTAAGACTTTTCCTTTTAAGGAAATACCCCAAAAAGGAGAGTTGGCCGATTTACTTTTCGAATTTTCTTTAGATAAGTTTGTCGTTTCTTGCGAGCTAAATATTGTTAATTCAGCTTCAGCACCTTCTGCAATAGTTGCTGAAGAAAGGTTGAATATATTTCTAGCATTCGTTGAAAAGAGTTCCGATAATTTTGCTTCTGAAAGTGATGGTATTACTTGCTTTACAGCGGCAAAACTTGTTTCAATAGAGGCTATACCTGCTTTGGCATTTTCAAACTCAATGGTTTTACCATCCCAGTCCTGAGGCATATGATGTGTACTTATACAATCTACTGTGCCATTTTCAACCGCAGCAATAATTGCTTTTTGATCTTCTTTGGTTCTTAGTGGAGGGAATACTTTTAATAAAGTATCGTAATCTTTTAAATCCTCCTCTGTAAAGAATAAATGATAGGGTGTAACACTACAAGTAATTTGCAAACCTTCTTTTTTAGCAGCAGCAATTAAAGCAATTCCTTTCGCTGTGCTAACTCCGGTAATATGCAATTTAGAACTTGTATATTTTAGCAGTTCAATATCTCTTTGAATAATTAATTCTTCTGCAATGGCGGGTATACCCGGTAGTCCTAATCTGGTAGATAAAATACCTTCGTTCATTAATCCTAAACTTCCTAAGCTTTTATCTATGGGCATTTGTATCACCACACCATCAAAGGCTTTTACATATTGCAAACCTTTTAAGAATAAGAGGGTAGATTGAACAGGATATAAGCCATCACTGAAGGCAACCGCACCATTAGAGTGCATGTCAATCATTTCAGCTAAATCTTTTCCTTCTAATTTTTTGGAAAGGGCTCCAATGGGTAAGATATGAATGGGTAAATCTTGGCTATGTTGTTTGATATAAGTTACTTGAGACTTTGTATCAATAACGGGCTGTGTATTCGGTATTACAAAAACAGTGGTGAATCCTCCTTGCTGTGCAGCTGCTGCTCCAGATTGTAAAGTTTCTCTATGTTCCATTCCTGGATCACAAAAATGTACAAAAGGGTCTACAAAGCCTGGACTCACAAAAGCATTCTTTAATTCAATGGTTTGATCTGCTTCGCCTTTGTATTTATCTGAGATGGAGATGATTTGATGGTCTTGGAGAAGAATGTCTTTAACCAAGCCATTAAAAGGCGACTTTGTATCTGCAATTTTGACTTGTCGTAGAAGAATTGTCATCGTGCCTTTATAATTTTAATGCAATATACCCCGATTTTTCTATTTAGGCTTATATTTGCCCCCCAAATCCTGTGATTTTAGGCTCAAAATCAGCACAATAGCTTGAATTTCAGTGAAACTTGGGAATAGTATAGATTAGATCGGGTGGTAGCGCAGTCCGGTAGCGTACACGTCTGGGGGGCGTGTGGTCGCAGGTTCAAATCCTGTTCACCCGACCAAAAAAGAAAACGGCAGCCATCTCTTACGAGATGGCTGATTTGTTTTTGTAGCGAAACCATCAAGCTCGCTTGAATGGGTGAGCGAAAGAAAACAAATCAAAGCCTTTTGAATGAAATGAAATAGGCTGTTGTTTTTATGCTTTTGCACTGAGGGTAAAAAGGATCACCGAACGAAGTGAGGTAATCCTCTTTACTTTTTTAAAATATTCCTACTCCTTACTCAAATTCCCATTATTCAATAGTACATTCCTAGGATCCAATTCCAATTTCTCAGGATCAGCAGCTAAAGGAAAACTAAACACTTGGTCTTTATCCTTCAAATTCATAGTAAGAATAGTAGGGGTAGTAGATCCTTTTTTATAATACCCAATCTCAACTGGTACATTATATAAAAATTGCTGCACTTGACTTAAATGCACATTTAATTTCTTAGTACTTGCATTATATGTCCAACTAGCATTAATTGTAGGGTTAATAGGCTGATACAACCATTGCTTAAAAAATAATTTTAGATCCTTGCCAGAAGCTTTTTCCATTTCTGTTCTAAATTCATCGGTATTCGTATTGGCATTAAAATACTTTGCATAATAATTTTGAATTCCTTTTTTGAAATTCTTTTCTCCTATTAAGTTTCTAAGCATATGTAAAACCCAAGCACCTTTTTGATAAGTAATTCCACTAGTGACTTGTTCTTTTTCTGCAGTTCTTTCACTTACAATACTAAAATCGGGCATCTTAGCCGACAAATCATACACTGTCTTTCTTGCTTTAATAATGCCTTTGGTATATTCTTCTTTACCATATTCATTTTCTATAAATAGTAAAGTAAAAAAAGTTGCAAAGCCTTCACTTAACCAGGCATCGTCCCAAGTAGTTTCAGTAATTGCATTACCAAACCATTGGTGTGCAATTTCATGTATCACCACATTTCTAGTTCTTTCATCGCGCTTACCCGTTACTAAATCCTCCCCATAAAAAATAGCAGAAGAAGTTTCCATTCCACCATTCACACTAGGGGTTTGAATATTCGCTAATTTCTCATAAGCATAAGGGCCTACATAATTTGAATAGAATTCTAATACCTTTTTAGTTGGTTCGTCAAAATCATAAAATCCAGCCTCTCTATTTTTAGCATACACCCATGTCTGAATTGATTTTCCTTTGAATTCATCTACATATTTAACAGCAAAATCGGCAACGCCTAAAACAAATAACCAAGAAGATACTGGAACCGATTGTTTCCAATGAGTAAGTCTTGTATTATTACCTAATTCAGATTCTTCTAATAACAAACCATTAGATACAACTTTATAATGTGAAGGTGCTTTTACAATAAATTCAGAAGTAGCTTTATCATGCGGATGATCAATAATCGGCAACCAATGTCTTCCTCTATTCGGCCAGTTCTCATTAAAAAAACTACGATCACCTAATTTTGTATTCCCAATTCTTAAACCATCGAAAGGAATACCATGGTATTTAATGGTGAAAGTTAATGTTTGGTTTTTAGTAGAAGGAGATGGTAAACTAATAATTAGTTCATCGTTTTCATGTGTATAGTTTGCAGTAGTTTTATCAATACTCACTGCATCCACCACCATGCCTTTATTTTGTCTGGCTGTGGTTTTATTAATAAAATCAAGGCTGAAATTTTTCATTCCTGCTTCTTTGAAACTAATCGTTACTTGAGTAGTTCCCGTAATTTCATTATCGGCGTCTGATAAACTTAAATTAAATACATAATGTTTAACATCTATGTTTTTATTAATAGGGTAGGTATCTGCCTTTGAAGAATAAGGAGATATTAAAAGTAGCGCAGTGCTCAATAAATAAATAATTCTTTTCATTAGGATAATCGTATTGTATATTTTATTAAATATTTTATTGAAGCGTTACTTTTTTCAAATAATATCCTTTAGCATCCACTTGTGGAGGGGTTGACGCATTTACCATAATACCTTCACTAGGAATAGTAGTGCGCGTAGTTTGGCCATTAGCAGTAATTTCAAATGGTAAAGGCATGAAGAAATTATTTTGTTTAATTTGATATTTTTGGAAGCCCACTTCTTTCACAGTAATATCTAAAACATTGGTAGTGCGTAAAAAGAAATCAAAGAAAGGTTTTAAGTCCTTGCCAGCAGCAGTACTAAATAATTTTTCAACATCCATGGTGGTTACAAAATTGTCATAAGTAGTTTGTGGGTCGGTAGATAATTTCTTTAAAGTAGGGAAGAAAACCTCATCTCCAATTAAGTATCTTAAACTATGCATGAAAAACGATCCTTTACCATAAATATCTCCACCTGAATACACTTCCTCTTCAGTGATTTCATCACCCGCTGGAACAATGGCCTTTCTATTTCTTGCATTACGTCTATGGCCAGCAATAATTTCATCATAAGCGGGTTGACCACCAATTTCATACATAGCCAATGCTTCTGCGTAAGTACCTATGCCTTCTTGAATCCACATATGACCCCAGTCCTTATTGGTTACTTTATTCGCCCACCACTCATGTGCATATTCATGAAATAAATTGTCTGAATAGTCTTGCCCATTAATAGTTTTATACTTAAACTTATTATCAAAAGTAATCATGGTCTGATGCTCCATACCAGAATTAGGTACTTCAGCAATACCAATTTTTTCTTTAGCCCAAGGATATTCTCCAAAATACTTCTCTAAAATTTTATTATCTCTTTTTTTAGTTTCAATTACTTTTTTAGCATGCATAGTATCTACTTCTAAAACGTAGTATTCAATAGGTACTTTATTGCCAAGTATAGTGGTTAACTCATCTTTATAGACTTTATACTTTCCAATATTAAATAAGATGCAATAATTACTTATTGTGTAATTCGTTTTCCAATGATAAGTAGACTTATTTTTCTTTGAGCTTACATTCATCAATAATCCTGGCCCAGCTACAACTAAATGAGAAGGCACAGTAATTTTTAAATCGGCTCCTTCATTAGGTTCATCACTAGGATGGTCTTTAGAAGGGAAGTACATTTTTCCACCTTCGGCTTGAATATTGATAGATATCCAATCATAACCTGCACTGTCTTTTTTCCAAGTAAATCCTCCATCCCATGGTGGTTTGATAGCTACAGGAGGTATACCATTATATTCAACATACACTTTTTGATTACCTGTTTCAAAACCAGCAGCTGATGTTATAAATATTTTATCATCGTGTTGATAAAAGGCAGCAGCTTTATTATTCACTTTAATTTTAGTAACCTTATATAAATGAATTAAATCCAGTAAAATAGTATCTGTTTTCTTAGACAAATTTAAACTCACTTCAGTGCTACCACTTATAGATTGTTTTGCAATATCTACATCCAAGGCAATGGTGTAATGCCTAATATCCATAATGGCCTGTAAGGGGTGTAGCTTACCTCCAGAAGTAAGGTATAAAACATCTCTGCTATTAATATTGTCATCGTTTTGACTAAATGCCTGTCCAAATTGCATGGTTAAAATAAGAACAGTTACCATTTTGATTATTTGTAAACTAAAATGTTTACCTGGATTGCTGAATTTCATTTATTTAAATTTAAAGTGGTTGAAATTTTGAATAGCTAAATATAATTTTTTTAATGCAGTACCTCTTCATTTAATGAAGAATATTTACAACAATAGATTCCTATTTATTTTTTAATTTAAACCAATACAAGTTATTGATATTGAATTATTTATATTATTTATAAATCAATATTATTCAATATTTATGCTTAAATAGCGCATATAATAAACTACCTTCGCGTCACATTTACGCTATATGACATTTCAAGAATTAAATTTAAATACCCCTTTATTAAGAGCCATTGAAGAACTAGGTTTTAAGGAACCAACCACTATTCAGCACAGGGTTTTTCCTATAGTGATGTCGGGTAGAGATGTATGTGGAATTGCACAAACAGGAACAGGTAAAACATTTGCTTATTTACTTCCTTGTTTAAGACAATGGAAATTTGATAAAAATAAAGATCCTCAAATTTTAGTTTTAGTACCTACTAGAGAATTAGTCGTACAAGTAGTGGAAGCTGCAAATAAATTAACGCCTTATATGAGTGTGTCTGCAGTTGGCGTATTTGGAGGAGTGAATATTAATACACAACAAATAGCATTAGAAAGCGGGGCCGATATTATTGTAGCTACTCCAGGTCGATTATTTGACTTAATCATGAACGGCGCCTTTAAAACAAAAATGATTAAAAAACTAGTCATTGATGAAATGGATGAAATGTTGAACCTTGGTTTTAGAAAACAAATCACGAATATTTTAGAATTACTTCCCGCTAAAAGACAGAACTTACTTTTTTCAGC
>CAIJZF010000181.1 GCA_903825095.1 uncultured Bacteroidota bacterium
CGGCCTTTAATTAAGGTTTCAATGGCTTTTTCAATGAGCTGCTCACTTTCAGTATCGATAGAAGAAGTGGCTTCATCCAATATTAAAATAGAAGGGTTGTATAATAAAGCCCTGATAAAACTTAGTAACTGCCTTTGGCCTAAACTTAAAGTAGCCCCTCTTTCCATTACTTGATAATCATAGCCACCTGGAAGTTGCATAATAAAGTCGTGCATGCCAATCATTTTAGCAGCTTCATGTACTTGCTCTTTAGAAATACTGGTATTGCGTAGTGTAATATTATCATAAACCGAACCTGAAAATAAAAATACATCTTGTAATACTACACCCACCGATGCGCGCAAACGATTCAAAGAAAAAGATTCAATCGCATGATCGTCTAATAATATATTTCCCGACTGATAAGGATACAAACGATTGAGTATACTTATAATAGAAGTTTTTCCCGACCCGGTTTGCCCAACGAGTGCAATGGTCTCCCCCGCTTGCACTGTAAAATTTATATTTTTTAAAACATAATTGGGTTCGTTATAAGCAAAAGAAACATTTTTAAATTCTATTTTACCTTCAATTTTTGCTGGCGCATAACTGCCTTCATTCAGTGTCACATCTTCATTGTCTAATACTTTAAATACACGCTCAGCCGCTACCATACCCATTTGTAGCACATTGAATTTATCTGCTATCATTCGAAGGGGCCTGAATATCTGATTTAAAAATAAAATAAAGGCCACGAGTAAACCTGCATCCAAAGACCTATCTGCCACCCACCAAACAATTAAACCTACACTCAACGCTAGCACCACTTCTACCACAGGAAAGAAAACAGAATAGGCAAAAATGGCTTTAATATTCGCAGCTTTATGCCCTTCATTAATTTTAGTAAACTTGGACATTTCTTTTTCTTCTGCTGCAAAAGTTTGCACTACTTGCATACCCGAAATATGTTCTTGTACAAATGCATTTAAGGCAGCTACCGCATTTCTAACTTGTATAAAACTTTTATTAACGCTTTCTTTAAAATAATAAGTGGCTATCATCATAATAGGAAAAGGAATCAAACAAATAAGTGTCAATCTCCAATCTATTACAAACATAGTAGTGAGCGTTACAATAATAGTGAGTAAGTCCGCTAAAATGGGAATGAGTCCGTCAGAAAAAATATCGTTGATACTTTCTATATCATTAATAGTACGTGTGGTTAAAGTGCCAATAGGTGTTTTATCAAATTGACGCATTTCCCAATGCATAATTTTATCATAGACTTTATTGCGTAAATCTCTAATAACTTGTTGACCCAACCATGCCATACCAAAAGTGAAAAAAAAGCGCATGATGGTTTCGAAAATGATAAAGGCTACCTGAAATAAAGTAATGGATAAGATAAGATGTATCACCGATTCAAAAGCATTGCCTGGCAAAAACCAATGAACCCAAAAAGGAAGGCTGACTACTTTACCAATAGCGGCATTCACTGTTGCCTGAATTAAATAAGGCCTTACAGGGGTAGTGAAAGCAAGCAATATGGACAAAAATACAGATGCCAAAAACACAGAGCGGTAGGGCTGTACAAATGAAAAAACGCGCTTTAAAAGCGATAATTGAAATATTTTTTTTGGCTCTTTGCTGGGCATAGCGGTTCAAAGTTACACTATCTGTTTGTTCTTTGTAAAAATCCTAGCGCTTTTACGTATTTTCGTAATAGGATGGAAGCCTTACCAATCGATATTGATGCTGAGATTGTAACAAAATACAATTTAGATGAAGAACAAGAAAAAAAAGAAATTGTTCGTCATTATCGTGCATTATTGAGGGCACTAAGAGAAAAATTAAAAAAGGGAGATAAAGAGTTACTTCGAACTGCATTTGAGATGGCTGCAGAAGCGCATAAAACCATGCGTCGAAAAAGTGGAGAACCCTATGTACTTCACCCTCTTGCGGTGGCTATGATTTGTGTGGAAGAAATAGGCCTTGGTGTAAGAAGTACTATTTGCGCCTTATTACATGACACAGTAGAAGACACGGATATTGCACTTGACGATATTAAAAGTGAATTTGGAAATGAGATTGCTAAAATTGTAGATGGTTTAACCAAGATATCCACGGTGATGGATACCAATAGTAGTCAGCAAGCAGAAAATTTCAAAAAAATTCTTCTAACGCTAACCGATGATCCCAGAGTTATTTTAATTAAGCTAGCAGATAGGTTGCATAATATGCGCACACTAGATGCCATGAAACAAGAGAAGCAATTAAAAATTGCTTCTGAAACTATTTGGGTATACGCTCCTTTGGCACACCGCATGGGACTATACAATGTGAAAACTGAATTAGAGGATTTATCCATGAAATACATGGAGCCTGCTATCTATAAAGAGATTGCTAAAAAATTAGCAGAAACCAAAAGAGAACGCACTAAATATATCAATGAATTCATTCGCCCTTTAAAAGAAAAATTATCGGCCGCTGGTTTTGACTTTGAAATTCAAGGACGTCCTAAAAGCATTCACTCTATTTGGAATAAAATAAAAAAGAAAGAAGTAAGCTTTGAAGAAGTGTATGATTTATTTGCGATTCGCGTTATTTTAAATGATGACTTAGACAAAGAAAAAGAAGATTGTTGGAAAGTATATTCAATGGTCACCGATGAATATAGCCCCTCTCCAGAAAGACTAAGAGACTGGTTAAGCAATCCCAAGAGCAATGGATACGAAGCCCTACATACTACAGTGATGGGACCTCATGGAAAATGGGTGGAAGTACAGATTAGAACCAAAAGAATGAATGAGATTGCCGAAAAAGGTTTGGCTGCCCATTTTAAATACAAAGAAGGTTCTCAAAATGAAGACAGGTTCGATAAATGGTTTGTTCAAATTAGAGAAGCGCTTGGTAATCAACAAGAAGAAGGCATTGACTTTTTACAAGACTTTAAAACTTCTTTTTTAGCAGAAGAAATTTATGTCTACACGCCCAAGGGGGAAGTAAAAATGCTTCCTATTAATAGCTCGGCCTTAGACTTTGCTTTTTATATACATACAGCCATTGGTTCTAAATGTATTGGTGCGAAAGTGAATCATAAGCTTGTACCTATTAGCCATAAATTAAGAAGCGGGGACCAAATTGAAATTATTACGAGCAATAAGCAAAAACCAACAGAGGATTGGTTAAGCAGTGTGGTAACAGCTAAGGCAAGAAATAGTATTAAAGATGCATTAAGAGAAGAGAAAAAAATTATTGCAGAAGAAGGCAAGTATACATTACAAAGAAAATTAGAGGGCATTGGTGCACTATACAACCCTTACAATATTGACCAGGTCATGTACTATTATAAATTATCTAGTCAACTAGATCTTTTATTTAAAATAGCGACCAAAACTATTGACCTAAAAGAATTAAAATTATTTCAAGTTATAGGCGATAAGATTGAAGCGCCTAAACCAGTGAACCTTAGTCCCGAAATAAGTGTAGAGAATCCCGCCATGAAAGCGGCGTCTAAAAAGGATTCTGAGTTAATTATTTTTGGAGAGTCTAGTGATAAAATTAAATACACTTTAGGCAAATGCTGCAATCCTATTCCAGGGGATGATGTATTTGGATTTGTGAGCACGGGCAAGGGACTTATTATTCATAGAAACAACTGCCCCAATGCCACTCAACTACTTGCCAACTATGGCCATAGAGTGGTGAAAACCAAGTGGGCTAAAAATAAAGAGATTTCCTTCCTAACGGGCCTTAGCATTATTGGCCTTGATGATGTAGGGGTGGTGAATAAGATTACCAATATTATTAGTGGGGAATTAAAGATAAATATAGCCGCCCTCACTATTGAGTCAACCGAAGGCTTGTTCAAGGGTACTATTAAAGTATATGTCCACGATAAGGATGAACTGGAAGAATTGGTAGAAAGAATAAAGTCCCTCAGCGGTATTCAACAAGTAATGCGATTTGACACCGAGACTGTGTAAAAGTTGAGTCAATTATTTTGGGTTTAAATAGGTAATAAACTTGCCAAGACTTATTTTTGCTCTCTCAAATACTCAAATATGGTAGATGTAATTTTAGGCCTCCAATGGGGCGATGAAGGAAAAGGAAAAATTGTAGATTATTTCGCTCCTAACTACGACATCATTGCGCGTTTTCAAGGTGGCCCAAATGCAGGTCATACTTTATATGTGAATGGCACTAAAATGGTTTTACATCAAATACCTTCTGGTATATTTCACCAAGACAAAATAAATATTATAGGTAATGGAGTGGTACTTGACCCTGTTACATTAAAAAAAGAATGTGACGCGGTGGCCGCCATGGGTGTGGATGTAAAAAAGAATTTATTTATCTCTGAGAGAACCAATATTATTATTCCTTCACACCGTGCATTAGATAAAGCTTCTGAATTAGCCAAGGGCGAGAGTAAAATTGGATCTACTTTAAAAGGAATAGGCCCTGCCTATATGGATAAGACCGGCCGTAATGCCTTAAGAGTAGGCGACTTATTAAGTAAGAACTTCATTAGCAAGTACATTACTTTAAGAATGAAGCATCAGAAAATTTTAGATAGCTTTAATTTCAACGAAGATATTAGTGAAATGGAAACTGAGTTTTTCGAAGCCTTAGAGTTTCTAAAATCTATGAATATTATTAATTGTGAATACTTTATCAACGATCAAATTTCAAAAGGTAAAAAAGTATTGGCTGAAGGCGCACAAGGTTCTATGTTAGATATTGACTTTGGTACCTTCCCTTTTGTAACTTCTTCTAATACTATTTCTGCAGGTGTTTGTACTGGTTTAGGTATTGCCCCAAAACTTATTAATGAAGTATTTGGTATTACAAAGGCTTATTGTACAAGAGTAGGTAGCGGACCCTTCCCTACTGAATTACATAATGAGACAGGAGAAGAATTAAGAAAACTAGGTAGCGAATTTGGTGCCACTACCGGCAGACCAAGAAGATGTGGATGGATTGACCTAGTAGCTCTTAAATACACTTGTATGATCAATGGTGTAACACAAATTATTATGACCAAGGCCGATATTCTAGATACTTTCAAAGAATTAGAACTAGGTATCGCTTACGAAATGGAAGGCAAAGAGATTGATTATGTGCCTTTTCAGTTAGTAGGCACGCCGGTTGCACCTATTTGGAAAAAAATGCAAGGCTGGAATATAGATACGACTAAAATGAAATCTGAGAAAGAATTACCTGCCACTATGAAGACCTACATAGATTATATTAATAAATTTTTAGGCGTTCCTGTGAAATATGTTTCTAACGGACCAGGAAGAGATCAAATCGTACATGTTTAATATTAATTATATTTACACTAAGTAATATTTAATCAAAATTAAATTCAATTATTTTCAAAAAAAAGACTCATTTTTTTTGGTAAATACAATTTTGAGTTGAAATTTTACATTGTTAATTTCGTAATTACCTATGGCATTAAAAACTATCAAAGAAAA
>CAIJZF010000182.1 GCA_903825095.1 uncultured Bacteroidota bacterium
GGGTATTTCTCTAATTGAGCTTCTAGAATTTCCCAGGTAGCAGTGGCATCTGCTTCTGCACTATGGGCATCTTCTAAATTCTTATTACAATAGAATTTGTAGGCCGCTGTTAAAGTTCTTTGCTCCATCATGTGAAACACTTTCTGCACATCTAATAATTTTCTTGCCTCAATGTCTACAGCAATACCTGCTCTTAAAAATTCTTCATTTAACATAGGTATATCAAACCTATTGCTATTATATCCAGCTAAATCGGATGCTTCAATAAATTGCTTTACTTCATTGGCAATTTGCTTAAAACTAGGTGCGTCTTTCACCATTTCATCTGAAATACCATGTACATCAGAAGATGCTTTTGGAATAGGCATTTCAGGGTTCACTAATTTTCTTTTAACTTGTTTAGTACCATCGGGCATAATTTTAACGATAGCTATCTCTACTATTCTATCTGTACTAACATTAATACCTGTGGTTTCTAAATCGATAAAACAAATGGCCCTATTAAGTTGTAATCGCATATGATTATTTATAAGTGTAAAGTTAGTTAATCTTAGTAACTAAAATCATGAATAGATGTTTATTTAGTTCAAGATTAATACTTAATTTTACATCCAAAATAGACTTTATGCAATGGAATCCAATCAATAATAGTAATCAAATTGAAGCAATCAAAGCTGCCTCATTTACTAAACCTCAATTAATTTTAAAGCATAGCACTACTTGTAGTATTAGCAAAATGGCCTTGGCTAGACTAGAAAGAGCAGACACGCCTAATAATATAGACTTTCATTATTTAGACTTATTGAACTTTAGAAATATTTCAAAAGAAATTGCCGAAAGTTTTGATGTGTCTCATGAATCGCCTCAAGTATTGTTAATTAAAAATGGCAATTGTGTTTACGACGAAAGTCATGGTGGTATTCAAATGGAAGAAATAGAAGAACAAGCTTTACAAGCTTAATGAATTTTAAACAAGTTCTATTACCATCGCTGAAGCCCCTCCTCCTCCATTACAAATAGCAGCCGCTCCATATTTAGCTTTATGCTTGCGAAGAATATGCACTAGGCTTACCACAATTCTGGCTCCACTGCAACCAAGCGGATGTCCTAAAGCCACAGCCCCTCCATGAACATTTACTTTAGTAGGGTCTATTTTTAAAATTTCTGTATTTACAATGCCTACTACAGAGAAAGCTTCATTGAATTCAAAAAAATCAATTTCATTTATTTGTACATTAGCCTTAGCCAATGCCTTGGGAAGGGCTAGTGATGGAGAAGTGGTAAACCATTTAGGATCTTGTTCAGCATCAGCAAAACTTTTTATAATGGCTATTGGTTTAATACCTAATTCTTTTGCTTTTTCTGCGCTCATTAAAACAAGTGCAGCAGCTCCATCATTCATGGTACTTGCATTGGCAGCCGTTACTGTACCTTCCTTACTAAAGGCCGGATTTAATTGTGCCAATTTCTCAAAATTTACTTTTAATGGCTCTTCATCTTTATCCACCATTAAAGCGGCTCCTTTTTTCTGTGGAATTTCTACAGGTATAATTTCATCTTTAAACCAACCATTTTCCATCGCCATCTGTGCTTTTTTATAACTATCTACTGCAAAAGCGTCTTGAGCCTCTCTACTTACATTGTATTTTAATGCACAAGCGTCTGCAAAATTTCCCATAGCTACTTTATCATACACATCTACCAAGCCATCCTTTGCTAAACCATCTTGCATTACAACATCTCCGTATTTGTTACCCCATCTTTGGCTAGTATTATAAAAAGGAACATTGCTCATACTTTCCATTCCACCTGCAATAATAATATCGGCATCTCCTAGCATAATATTTTGAGCTGCAATGGCAATTGATTTCATACCACTGGCACATACCTTATTAATGGTTGTACAAATAACTTTATCTGGAAGTCCTGCTGCTTTAGCCGCCTGTCTTGCTGGTGCTTGACCTAATCCTGCTTGAATCACAGAACCCATTATAACTTCATCAATTGAATCTTTGGAGAGTCCTGCTTTCTCTAATGCGCCTTTAATAGCAATGCCTCCTAAAGTGGTGGCAGAAATACTACTAAGACTACCTCCAAAAGAACCAATGGGTGTTCTGACTGCGGCTACGATATAGACTTCCTTATTCATAAATATAAAAGTTTATCTACTGTTTAAAATACAAAGTGAATATATTTTCGCTACAATTTTTGTAGCTACTATAATTAAATTATGGGTGCTGCTTCTGTTGTTTCCAATGTAGCTTCTGGTATTAAATGAATACCATCCTCCTCTATGCTTATTAATTTTAATTTATATAGCATACCCACATTCATTTTAAAAGCTTTTTTACTCATGCCAAAAAAAGCATAAATATCATCTGGAGCCGATTTATCATGATAGGGCAAGAAACCTTTATGAGATTTTAATAAACTCATAATTTTTTGATTATCGTCAGCTAATTTCTCTCCACCTTGTTTGCCTAAGCCAATATCTAATTTATTGTCTTCTCTAATTTTTTTCACAAAGGCCTCATCTATAAATTGACCAATATGTAAATGTGTGAAAACTTCATTTTTATATACTAAACCTTGGTGTACTTGGTTTACAATTACTACGTATCCAATTTCTGATTCTCTATAAACTTGTATTTTAACTTTTTCGCCTTCTTTAACCGTTAAAATTTCGTTGCTAATTTGCTTGTCTATTTTTTCTGTAGCGGCCACCCTGCCGGTTTGTGTATCAATATAAAGTTTTACTAAATACTTACCCCCCAAACGCATGGTAGATAACTGTTGTGAAACAGGCACGAATAAATCTTTCATTAAACCCCAATCTAAAAAGGCACCTTGTGAAGTCACTTCTACTACTTTTAAAGCAGCAATATCACCCACCACAGCAAAAGGTTCTTGGGTAGTGGCAATTAACCTATTATCAGAGTCATGGTAAACAAATACACTAATGGTATCATCAATTTGCAAACCAGAAGGCACAAAACGTTTAGGAAGTAAAATGCCTTCCCCACCATCATCCATATAAAAACCAAAATCAACTTTTCGGTCTACACGCATCAAATTAAACTGACCTACATTTATAGTTGACATGATTTTTATTTTAAATTAAAACAATTCTGGTTGTGTATCGTTCGGATCCTTTATCACTACTTTATTCTCCCAAGCCATTTCTACTGTTTTGGAAAAGTCTACTAGTTTGGTACCAATAGCCTTCCATCCCATCACATCTACCATCTTACTCACTTTAAACTTAGCCTTTCTCACCTGTGTGCCTCTTCCAGTATGTACGGCTAAAATGGGCTCAGCAAAAGTAGAAACAGCCACCACATAATTACCAGCACCTTCTTTTATAAAAGAGAAAGGTGTTTTTAAAGTTGTGGTTTCAATGAGGAAGCGTTTAATATTGAATTGTAACTTGTCTTTATCCAAATACACTGCCGTGACTATTTTTTCTGGATTAAACTTTTCAATAAATAATACTTTCTCTGGGTCGAATCTTTGGCTTTGTTCTGTATCGGTTACTTCATAATTGCCATCCTTGGTAATTACAAGTAGTTTCTCGTCTTCAAAGGTACCCAAATAAATTCCTTTCTCATCGGTATTTAAACGGCCAAACTTATCATCAAACCATAATTTACGGCCCGTTAAGGTGCTTTTACCCGCTTCTTTCAATTTAATGGCCTTTACAGGATACTTAGTTACCTGATTACCTACACTACTTCTTCCCTTCACTTCTAATGTATCAAAGAAAAATTCAAACTCTTTTATACGGGCAGAACAATTAGGACTTAAAATTACTTTCACAGACTCGGCCTCCCCATTCATATTCACCGACATATAATGCACTTTCGATTTCTCTGTGCTCTTGGCTAAGAAATATTCTTTATCACGGGTTACACCAGTTACATTAAACCTTTTAGAATAGGTTATACCAGAAGCTCCATCTGAATACACCATATTATAAGTAGTGCGCTCATCATTTTTCTGGAAGACTGCTGCATGTATAATATCTTTTCCAATAAATACTTTATCAGAAACCTTTACCACTTTCATCACCCCCGACTTGGCGAAGGCAATAATATCATCATAATCGGTACAATCACATAAGAATTCATCTTTCTTTAAACTAGTACCCACAAAACCTTCTGCTCTATTAATGTATAATTTAGTATTGGCAATGGCCACCTGCTTCACTTGAATGGTATCAAACTCTTTTATCTCAGTTTTACGCTCTTTACCCTTACCATATTTTTTAGCAAGGTTCTCATAATAAGCCACAGCATAATCCACTAAATTGGCTAAATGATTTTTAACCTCTCTTATTTCTTCTTCAATGGTTTTAATTTGAGCATTTAATTCGTCAATATCTAATTTATAAATTCTTCTAACCGGCTTGTCGGTTAATTTTAATAAGTCGGCACGCTCAATTGGTTTTTTAAATTTCTTTTTGAAAGGTAGAAAAGCATCATTAATAGCGTCAATCACTTTATCCCAACTAGCATGCTTCTTTTCAAGTTCTTTATATATTTTTTCTTCAAAGAAAATCTTCTCCAAACTGGTGAAATGCCATTTATCTTCTAATTCTTTTAATTGAATTTTTAATTCTAGTTCCAATAAACCCTTAGTATGGTCTACTGAATGACGCAGTAAATCGGAGGCACCTAAAAATTGAGGTCTTTGACCTACAATCACACAGGCATTGGGAGAAATACTTATTTCACAATCGGTGAAAGCATATAAAGCGTCAATGGTTATGTCTGGAGATATACCTGTAGCTAAATCAATTTGTATTTCTACTTCTGCAGCTGTTACATCGGTTACTTTTTTAATTTTAATCTTACCTTGGTCATTGGCCTTGGTAATACTTTCCATTAATTGAGTGGTGGTTACGCCATAAGGAACATCCTTAATTAGTAATGTCTTTTTATCGAACTCTTCAATATGTGCTCTTACTCTTACCTTACTTCCTCTTCTTCCGTCATTATAATTACTAGCATCAATCATACCCCCTGTTTGAAAATCGGGTAATAATTGAAACTTCTTTCCTCTTAAATGTTTAATAGCAGCATCGGTCAATTCTATAAAATTATGGGGAAGAATTTTGGTAGATAAACCCACGGCAATACCATCGGCTCCTTGTGCTAATAATAAAGGAAATTTCATAGGAAGTGTAACCGGCTCTTGCTTACGACCATCATAACTTAAAGCCCAATCGGTAGTCTTGCCATTAAAGGCAACTTCTAAAGCAAACTTGCTTAAACGTGCTTCAATATATCTAGCAGCCGCTGCATCATCTCCTGTTCTTACATCACCCCAGTTTCCTTGGGTTTCCACTAGCATATCTTTCTGACCAATATTGACTAAGGCATCTCCAATACTTGCATCTCCATGCGGATGATACTGCATACTTTGTCCAATAATATTAGCCACTTTATTAAACCTGCCATCATCCATTTCCTTCATGGCATGTAAAATTCTACGCTGCACTGGTTTTAATCCATCTTCAATAGCTGGAACCGCACGCTCTAATATTACATAAGATGCATAGTCTAAGAACCAATTTTTATATTGGCCTTGTACACCCGATTCATTCTCTGTAACTCTACTTAAATTTTTCTCTTTTGCCATATTAACTGTTCTTTAGAGACGGTAAGTATCTTCACTACCTTCTGCTAAACTATTTAATTCAATAAAAATAATATCCGTCAGCGCCTTTACTTCATGCCAAACATTGGCTTCAATAATCACTCTAGAAGGCGCTTCTATGGTGAGGGTTCCTTTTTCTTCCGTTAGCAAGTTTTTCCATTCCATATGTATAGAGCCTTGCACTAATAACATTTCTTCTGGGTTCTTACCTGGCGACTTCCCTTTATGATAATGTTGTCCACTAATCGTACCCGCATTTCTATACACTAATAAAAACTCACCTGTTCTATTGGTACTAAAATAATGAAGTGCACCACGCTCATCAATTGCTTTTACATCTATTTTAGAAACGCTTACACTCATTTTATTATTTTAAAAAACTATGTCTTGTTTTTCTTCTTTATTTACGCTGACTTGTTCTACTAGTTTATTTAATCTTCTACTACCACCGATGATCCTCCTGGCATTTGCACCACTATATCCTTCCAACCTTTCTGCCAATTACCGGCAAATACAATTTTTCCTATTTCAGCCATGGCTTTTAATCTTGAAACAATAAAAACGTCCCCTGTTTTAATTTTCATTTTACTTATAATATGCGCTATGGCACTAGGAAGTTTTTGTGCATTTTTAGTAAGTAGAGAATAAATGTCTTTGTCATAAAAGCTAATAGGCATACTCACTAATTTCTTACCCCCCTCTAAAAAACGAACACCTTCATTTTCTTGACATAATTTCTTCCACTCATCTGGATCAATTTCAAATTCAGATAAAGTAATAGGGCGCGCTAATTTTTTAGCTTTTAAGAATTCCTTAGGTTGTATTTCACTTAAATGAGTTGGATAAAACAATTGTCCTTTATCATTTAAAAAAGGTAAGTTATTTAAATACAAAACTTGTAATCGACCTTGATAAGGTTTCAACTGTGTCATTAACCAATAATAACCGCAAACATCATGTGCATTTTGTCCCATCCAAATCCAGATGAATTCATTTTCATCATGGTCTAATGCATTGACTAATTGATTCACTGTTAATTTATCATCTACAATATCTAATTGCTCTTCATAAGGCGAATGCTCTAAAACATTTTTCCACCAGTCGCGTCTTGCCTGATAACCTTCGGTTTCATAAATGTCAAGTATGGGGCCCACGGCATAGTCGTCCTTTATTTCAACGACCCTGCCTGCCAATGACTCGTCTAAGGCTATAGCGGCTTCAATAGAAGCCATATCTGCTGTATTAAATACTAAGTGTATCATGCGCTTTATCCAATTCTACTTTTAAATTATTGATAATAAAATCCTGTCTCTCTTGGGTATTCTTACCCATATAATATTCTAATAAATGCTGAATATGATCTCCTTGTTCTAAACTAACAGGATCTAATTTGATGTCTGCATTAATAAA
>CAIJZF010000183.1 GCA_903825095.1 uncultured Bacteroidota bacterium
CCACCTATTGCTCCTTGTAAAAACATATTCACCCCACCCTGCGCAGAATCTAAATATTTATAATAGCCCCAAACATAATCAGAACTTGCTGCGGTGCTCGCATCGTCCATAATAGTGGGATGGCAGGCAAAGTTGGTAAGCATAGCAATATTCTTTCCATTAAGGTCTGTCAATTGAATAATACTTACCGATCTATCTAGTTCCCCAGGTTCTGAAATATTTTTCACCCAATCTTCTCCAAAAGAACCGCTTCCAAAAGAAATGTTTACAGGCTTTTTTGCTTGCGTGGCTTCCTTAATGGCTTCTACAGCTCTATCTACTATAAGCTGCATATGTTTATCATTCACACCTGAATGGGCTAAATCTTTTCCCCAAATACCTACTACATCTGGGCCTGAATGTGTATGTGTGGATGACATTACAATATGTTCTGGATTAATTAAAGGAAGTTCCGCTTTAATTCTAGATCGTATAGCTTGCAATTGAGGATACAATAATCCAATACAATCAAATGTAAGCATGGTAATATTATTAGTACGATTGCTTACCACCATTGCTTTTACATAAAGGTTGTCATGCACATCAATAAAAGGTCGGTTGGCCTTACCTCCAGCTATATATAAACTATCTTTTTCTGGATTAATAGTTCTTATAGCAGCCCCTGCCAAAAAATCTTGAGCAGAAACTGTTAAGTGTAATTGAAAAAATATAAATACTAAGAATAATTTATTGAACATAAGATTTATTTACACGAATATTTAAAAAGATCTTATAGGGCGAACACTAAAAGTGGTACTCTTGTCATTGGCAGTTTGAAAACCATTGTCAAAAATTTGAGAGCAAGCATTGTATTTACCTGTTTCAGTAGAACTCCAATAGCAAACTTCTCTAAACCCACCAATTGCTTTCATTTGTAAAAACAATTTATTCAATTCGTCTTTGCTGGGCAAATACCAATCATCATATCCACCCTGTACCAAATTGCTGCAAAGTGTAGCAGCATTTCCTGCTACAGAACATCCCGAACTAATATCTATGGTATTTTGACTACCTGTTCCTATTGAAGAACGGCCCGCAAGGAATTTATCATTACATCCCCAGGCCACTTCACCAGGAAGATCGGCCACTGCAGCAATAATTCCATGCTGCACATTGGCATCATAACCAGGGTCTGATGGAGTTAATAGGTAAGCAATTTTTCCTCCTTTGTAGTTCATCCCAATTTTTAAAGTTTGAACTGCTTCCATTTCATCTTTGCTTTTTGCTGCATCACCCATCGCAGCCATCTCCTCCATAGGTATTTCTCTAACATAAATATTTCTATAGTAGGCAAGCGTACCATGTGCTTGTAATTCAATTTGTTCTTTTTCAAAAATAGGAATACTGCGATCCCAATAATTTTCAAATGTGAGGTTGTCAACAGTTAAAAGGCCGTTTAAATAAACAGTTACTTTATCACCTTTCATGATAATATGAAAATTATTCCATTGTCCCACTTTATTATCTGCATATACCAAGGGCATACTTTTGTTCTTTAGATTATTATACAAACCACCAGATCCCACTTGAGCCCCTACTTGACGGTTCACAGAGTCCCAAATTTGCACTTGAGGACTTCCTCTTAAATAAATACCTGCATCTCCTTTTTCAGCTATTTTCCAATCTACAAACAATTCAAAATTGCCATATTTTTTTTCAGTAACAATATTGTCGCCATGTCCTTGAAATGCCAACAAGCCATTTTTTACTTGCCAGTCTTTTTGCATTTGCTCATTGGCAATTTTTTCTGCTGCTTTTAAAGCGGCCGAAGACATTTTATTTCTTTCAATAGGGTTAGCCACCAAGCCCTTCCATCCTGTTAAATCTTTTTCATTAAATAAATTTTCAAATCCATCATTGAAAGAAGCACTGCTCATTTGTTGCGTAAGTTTACTTTGCAGTAGTGCCCCCTCTTTCCCTTTTAAAAGAGGCAAGGCCTTTACTAAAATTTCTTTTACTGCTGGTCCTTTTATATTTTTTTCGTTTAAGGCTAATTTTGCCACCAATGTTGCCGCTACTTTATTTACATCTTCGTCATTTAATGATTTACTAATAAACATAAAACTTGTAAAACTAGGAATGACAGAAGCTTCCTTAAGTATATTTCTTTTTTCACTTACATTTTTTGCATTGCCCATTTGGTCTTGCAAAACGAGTAAGCGCTGTACATTTGAATTCTGCGCATTACTATTAAGCACAAAAAGAAACATCGAAATGATTGAAAAGATTAATTTATTTTTCATATTTGTTAATTTTAATATACAATCTAAAGAAATCTAAGGAATAGAAAAAGTATTTTTTGAGAATAGTAAAGCATTGTTTTTCAATTGATTACAATGTAAAACAAGGGATCCAAATGAGTTAATTCAATTGGAAGGGATAAAATTCATCGGCTAAACATTGAATATTTAATTTTTTAGTATCATTTTGATACTAATTTATATATTTTTCATATTTTAGTGACTCAATAAAATTTAAAAAATGAAAAAACTATTCTTATGCTTTCTTGTATCGGCTTCAATAGTTGCCTGCAAAAACGAAGAAACCAAAAAAGTCAATGACACAGTAAAAGATAGTGATACTGGCAGTTGGACTTCTTTAGATTCAAAAACCATTAAAGTAAGACAGTTGTTAGAAGCCTATGTAAAAAATGACTCAAGTGTTATTTATGCAATTATGGCTGATACAGTAAAAGTTAGAGAGCAATTTGCGAATAACCAAGAGGATAATGGAACTAATAAAATTGATCTAGGAGGAAGAACAGGTTTTGCTCAAGGCGAAAACTCACATCATATGTTGTTTACAGATATTAGTTTAACTACCGATAATATGAGAACTTTTGTTTGGGATAAAGATGGTGGTACTATTACAGGCTATTGGGGCATGTGGTCAGGTACAGGTAGATTTACAAAAAACAAAATAACAGTACCTGTTCATATCTCTTACGTATGGAAAGATGATAAAATCACTAGCATTTACCGTATGTTCGATCCAGGTCCATTGAGAGCCGAAATTGCTGCCTCTCAAAAGAAATAACAATTTTAATTTAAGTTTGGAAAAATACAACTGAGGCCTCTAGCAATAGGGGCCTCTTTTTTGAAATGAAGGCATATCCCAAAAAACAATAGGCTTGAAAGCTATAGTATATCAATATATTACTTACCTTAAAAAATGGGAAACATGGAAAGAATTTGGAAGTGATGACAAAGGAAGAGGTTTTACAAAATAAACTTATTTTGATATTTTTAAAACCAAATTAATAAAAAAGAAAAATGAATATAACTATAATAGGAGCCTCGGGTGGTATAGGTCTAGAGACTGTAAAAAGAGGATTAAATAGAAACCATACGATAACCACCCTTTCTCGATCTGAAATTAAAACAGAAGAGAAAAAATCAATAAAAATGATGCTTGGTGATGCCACTCATAAAGCTGACTTATTAAAGTCAATCCAAAATGCAGAAGCTATCATTGTAACATTAGGGACTAGTAAGAATATGAAAGCCACTACCCTGTTTTCAGATTTTGCAAAATTAATAGTGGAAATACATAGGGAGAACAAAATAA
>CAIJZF010000184.1 GCA_903825095.1 uncultured Bacteroidota bacterium
CCCATCATTGGGTCCGCCCATTCTCGCATTCATTTCTTTATATCTTACCACAAAGGCATTGGCCCCCATAAAAGAAAAGTTCTCTTTTAAACTTTGGTTCATAGCTGAAATAGCGGTAATAATACCAATAAGCGCCATAATACCAAAGGCAATAATAGCGACCGTAATACCGGTTCTAAGTTTATTACTTTTTACAGTGCGCCAAGCGAGTACGAAAGAATCCTGAATAGTCATTATACTATGTTTATGAAACCTAAAGGTAGCATAGATTCCACAATATGGCCTTATTGGGCCTTATAAAATGAGGAACGGCTAAAAGTATAGATAATTGAATACTAATGAAGGGAATACGCCTAGGATGAGTAGCAGAATGGCCATTACCAAAAGCGTATAAGTATATTTCTTAGGCACTTCATACATATTCGGCTCTCCCGTTACAAAATACATGGCTTGCACTAATTTGAAATAATAGTAAACACTTATAGCTGCAAATAATATTGCTATAATAATTAACCAAAGACCAGACCCTGCTGCGTAAAGCGCATTTAGCATATAATATTTAGCAAAGAAACCTCCTGTAAGGGGAATACCTGCAAGTGAGAATAAAAATATAGTAGTTACAAAGGCAAGTAGTGGATTGGACTTAGCTAAACCATGAAAGGCTTCAAAACTATTTTCTTTCATTTTAATTAAGACCCCAAACACACCCATCGTAGCTAATGAATAAACAACGGCGTATAAAATAATGCCCTCATTGGCAAAACTTGATTTACCATACAAAGCAAATAACATAAATCCTGCCTGTGCGATACTTGAATAAGCCAGCATTCTTTTGACACTTCTTTGAAAAACAGCCACAATATTACCTACTAATAAAGTGGCAATAATAACAAAGCTTAAAATAAGTTCCCAAGAATGTCCTAATGCTTTTGCTTGGCTATTAAATATGGTAATGAATGCGATAAACCCAGCTGCTTTCACAATGGTAGCCATAAAAGAAGTGAACACAGTAGGTGCTCCATCATATACATCGGGTGTCCAAAAATGAAATGGTGCCGCTGATACTTTAAAGTTCATGGCTGCAAATACTAGTAATAATCCAGCCGATAAAATCATTTGCTCAGCAGGTAGACCAGTAGAGGGTTTAAGTACAGGTTCTACTAAATGAAAAGAGCCTGTGGCTCCATAAATAAAAGTAATGCCTAATAATAAAACACCTGTAGAAAAAGAGCCCATTAAAAAATATTTTAAAGCCGCTTCATTACTGAATAAGTTTTTCTTATCGGCTCCAGTTAATATATATAAAGGAATAGATAAAATTTCAATGCCAATAAACAACATTAATAAATTATCAAAAGAAGTTAAGATACTTGCACCGCATAAAATAAAGAAAAACAAAGCATAAAAATCGGCGGCCTGGTTATCAAATTTGGCAATCTCTTCTCCGTTCAACCAGATATAAATAAAAGTAAGAATGAAAAATATAGTATTCACGAATAAACCAAATCGAGTAAAGGCCAGCATGCCCTTGGTATCAAAACTAATAACGTACCAACCATTTAATTGGGCCAAATTGCTTAAGATTAAAACAAATAATCCTACTAAAGCAATGCTTTGTTGCGATTTTTGATTTTTGATGCCCCATGAACAGAACATCATGATGACACCTAAGAGCGTAGAAACAATAATTGCATTCATTACTAATTCGTTTTATTATTTGACCAATAATTCTTGTAAAGTATCGGCCGTTAAAGTAAATAAGGGTTGTGGATAGACGCCTGTTACAAACACAATAATCAATAAAATGATTAATACTGCTTGGGCTGCTTTATTAGGTGCAGGCATGGCATTTATTTTTTCACTTATCTCCCCATAGGCCACTTTTTGTACCATGTTCAAAGTATAAATGGCAGCGAGTACAATACTAATACCTGCAAAAGCAGCTATCCAAGGATTCAACATAAATAAACCATTGAACATTAAAAATTCACCCACAAAGGCATTGGTTAATGGCATGGCAATATTAGCTAAAGCAAAACCCACTAATAAAATAGCAAGTGTTGGTTGTTTTTTAGCAAGCCCTCCCATTTGTTGCATCGATCTTGTTCCTGTTTGTTGCTCCAATATATCTGCAATAATCCATAATCCTAATACATTAATACCATGCGAGAATAATTGAATCAAGGCGCCTTGAATAGCAATACCCGTATTAGTAAAAATAGCAGCGTTCATTAAACCTATATGTGCAATAGAAGAATAAGCAATTAGTCTTTTAATATCGTCTTGGCGAATAGCAATAAAAGAGGCATATAAAATACCTACTACCGATAAAAATACAACCACATTGGTATGCGCTGCAAAAGCAACTGGAAATAAAGGAAGTAACCATCTTAAAATTCCATACAAGCCCATTTTCACCATCACAGCACTCATGACCATGGTTACCGCTGTTGGCGATTGCTCGTAGGTATCGGGCTGCCATGTATGTAAAGGAAAGATGGGCATTTTTATAGCAAAGGCTGTAAAGAATAAAGCAAAGGCAGTTATTTTTTGACCGTCTGTTAAATTCGCATGTATAAAGGATTGTATAGAAAAACTATGCGCTGCAGTATGCGCATTTACAAATAAAATACCTATGAGCATAAACAAAGAACCTAAAAAAGTATAAATGAAGAATTTAAAAGTAATGGCTATGCGCTTCTCTCCTCCCCAAATTGAACATAAAAAATAAACAGGTATTAAAGCCAATTCCCAGAAAAAATAAAATAGTAGTGCATCTCCTGCTAAAAACACACCCATCAAACCTGCTTGGGTAAATAATAAAAGCGATAAAAATATATTTTTTTGCTTGTACTGGTTATTTGCAGTTGCCATTAAAATGGCTGGTAAACTTATGGCCGTTAATAAAATTAATATTTTAGCTAGACCATCCACTTCTAAAGTAAATCGGCTATTCAAACTAGGAAGCCATGACATATCAAAGGCCTCTACTTTATTAAAAGAAACAAAAACCGCCAATACAAGTGTTGCTAAACTTGCACCAATAGCTAAAGAGGAAGCCATTGTATCTTTTTTTACAAATAACAATACAATTGCAGTCAAAAGAGGAAGTAGCAGAAAAGAAATTAACATAATCGTTGCTTATTATTTTTGAAACAATGTATGGATGAATCGTAAAATATAAATATCATTAAACCAAATTAAAAAAAGTGTAATAATACCTAGTACCATAAATAAAATATAGTAACCCGCTTGTCCATTTTGAATAAGCCTTACTTTTCTAGCACTAAACTGAACAAGCTTACCTGTCCCATTCACAGCACCATCAATCATTTTCTTTTCAATAAATTCTTTTAGAAATAAAGCAAATTCATTCAATGGTTCAATAATGGCTTTTTGATAGAACTCGTCAATATACCATTTATTATAAAAGAACTTCCCTATAGCAGAACTAGGTTCTTCGTCGGTTTGTTTACTATAACGAGATAAAGCTATAAGTAAAGAGGTAGCTGCAATAGCTACCGACACGCCCATTAAAATCCATTCAGTAGACACAGATAAACTAGCTTCATGAGGCGTAGTTACAATGGTACTTAGTTGTTCAGTTAACCAATGATGGCCTTCCATAATATGGGGAATACCAATGGCGCCACCCACTGCACTTAGAATAGCTAATACGATTAAAGGCAAGGTCATGGCTAAAGGGCTTTCATGCAAATGCGCTTCTTGTTCATGACTACCTCTAAACTTTCCTAAAAAAGTAGTGGCATATAAACGGAACATATAAAAAGCAGTCATAGCAGCGCCTATTAATCCAAGCACCCAATAAATTTTATTTTTTTCAAAAGCAGCTGCTAGTATTTCGTCTTTAGAAAAGAAGCCACTAAAAGGAGGTACGCCTGCAATAGCAATACAACCTATTAGAAAAGTAATATGTGTAATTGGAAGTTTCGATTTCAAGCCACCCATTTTTCTAATGTCTTGCTCATGATGCATGGCATGAATTACAGAACCTGCACCTAAGAATAATAAAGCTTTGAAAAAAGCATGGGTGATCACATGAAATACTGCACCAGAATAAGCGCCAACGCCTAAGCCTAAAAACATATATCCCAACTGACTTACTGTGGAGTAAGCCAATACTTTTTTAATATCGTTTTGCTTAATGGCAATAGTGGCTGCTAATAAAGCAGTACTAATACCAATAATGGCAATAATATTTTGCGTGATCTCACTATGACTAAATAAAATATTACTTCTTGTAATCATGTAAATACCAGCGGTTACCATGGTAGCTGCATGTATTAAGGCCGATACAGGCGTAGGACCTGCCATCGCATCGGGTAACCAAGTAAATAAAGGTATTTGCGCACTCTTACCCATCGCACCCACAAATAATAATAGAGTAATGCCTGTGATATCGGCACTAGATAATTTTGCTATACTTTCAGCAGTCAAAATTTCGCTATAACTCACAGTGCCTAGTTTAGCAATTAGCCAAAAAATAGCTAATAAAAAACCTAGATCCCCAATTCGGTTCATGATAAAGGCCTTCTTCGCTGCATAATTATAATTACCATTTGAAAACCAATACCCAATTAATAAATAAGAACATAGGCCTACACCTTCCCAGCCCATGAACATAATAATATAGTTATCTCCTAAGACTAGTAATAGCATGGAGAAAATAAACAAGTTCAAATAGGCAAAATACCTAGCATAGTGCGGGGCCGATTCCTCCTGCATATAAGCAGTAGAATATAAATGTATTAAAGAGCCTACCCCTGTAATGACTAATAAAAATAAAGAAGACAATGCGTCTACTTTAAAATCGAAAGGAATTGTAAGGCTAGCTGTATGAATGAAATCAAAATAATGCACCGTCACTGCTCCATTGGTCTGTACCTGTAAAAAAGCAACTATGCTTGCTATAAAGGAAGCCACAATATAGCCAGTGGCTTTATAAGCAATGACCTTCTTGCTCCAATAATTTCTACCAAGCCCGTTGAATAAGAACCCAGCTAAAGGCCAAAGAAGAATGAATGCGATTAATATTTTCATGAAGGCCATTGACTTAGTTTTTTAATCTATTTAGGAAATTGATGTCGATAGAATGTGTATTGCGATACATCATTACTATAATGGCTAGTCCAATACTTACTTCCGCCGCAGCAACTACCATGATAAAAAATACAAATATTTGTGCATCTATACCTGCAGTAGTGGTAGGTGACATAACAGCCGCTGCTCCATAATTCATTTTAGAAAACGCCACCAATAATAAATTCACCGCATTCAGCATAAGTTCAATACACATAAAAACAATGATCGCATTGCGACGCGTTAACACACCTATTACGCCTATGCTAAATAGCGTTAAACATAAAAAGATATAATATTCTATAGGCATCTTACAAAAATTTATTTTTTACCAATGATTACAGCTCCCACCATTGCACTTAAAAAAAGTACACTACTTATTTCAAAGGGCACTACATAGTCGGTAAACAATGCCTGTCCCAATGGATGTATAAGTCCTATGCTTCCTTCTTTTAGTAAAACAGCTCTTCCCTGAAAAGAAGTATTTTGCTTTACAAGCGCAATTAATAAAGTTAAAAAACTACCTCCCGCTATCACTCCAATTAATTTAACCAATAATTGCTTTTGTGGTTCTTTGTCTTTTTTTACATTCATCAGCATAATCACAAATAAGAATAACACCATAATGGCCCCCGCATAAACTATAATATTTACAATGGCTAAAAATTGCGCATTCAATAAAATATAATGCCCAGAGATGGCAAAAAATACTAGAATTAACCAAAGTACACTATGTATGGGATTCTTACTTATTAATACCATTATTGCACTAATAATAGCAAAGGCAGATAAAGCGTAAAATATAATTTCTAGTGTATTCATATTATTTAAGCTTCTACTCCTTTTGCTTTAGCAAGTGCAGTTGCACTATTTAAAGTATGAGGAATTAATAAATCGTTTTTGTCGTAGATAAACCCTTTTCTAGTATAGTTGGCGGGCGCAAAAGTTTCGCTTAAATAAATGGCGTCTTTTGGACAAGCTTCTTCACAAAGTCCACAAAAAATACAACGCAACATATTAATTTCATATTTAGCGGCGTACTTTTCTTCTTTGTATAAATGCTCTTCCCCTTCTTGTCTTTCTGCAGCTTCCATAGTAATAGCTTCTGCTGGACAAGCCACCGCACATAAACCACAGGCGGTACAATTTTCACGACCTTCTTCATCTCTATTCAATACATGTAAGCCTCTAAACACAGGACTAAACTCCCTTTTTTGTTCAGGGTATCTTAC
>CAIJZF010000185.1 GCA_903825095.1 uncultured Bacteroidota bacterium
ATAATATTTATAGTATTTTATAATAAAGTTAATATTGGAGTAATATTGACTTTATAATTTCATAATAACTGAAAAATAAAACGAGTATGATTATTAGAAAAGTGGAACAAAATGATATGTTAACTGTATATGAACAAGTTTGTTTGTTAGAAGATTTTTCATTCAATATCAATGCGTTTGTAAAAATATTTAATCATAATATGAAAGATGAAAATGTATTGTATTACCTAGCGGAAAGCCATCAAGGTGTAGCTTTAGGCTTTATAAGCTGCCATATTCAATACCTCTTACATCATTGTTGTAAAGTGGCAGAAATTCAAGAGCTTTTTGTTAGACAAGAAAATAGAGCAGAAGGGGTTGGGCAAGCATTAGTAAAATTTGTAGAGCAAGAGCTAATAGTATTAAATTGCACTTCTTTTGAAGTAACAGCGCAAAATAAAAGAATACAAACACATGATTTTTATAAAAAAATAGGTTTTAATCAAACACATTTAAAATATACTAAAGCCATAGCATGAAAAAAATTAAACGCATTGCATTAATATTTACTTCCCTTTTTACTATTATATTTTTTAAAGCTGGATTTAGCCAAGCTTACACGGTTTCTAATGCCCATTCCCATAACGATTATGAAAATCCTATTCCCTTTTTTACAGCCTACGGACAAGGGTTTGGTTCTATAGAAGCCGATATATTTTACTACCATGATAGTTTATTTGTGGGTCATACTTTTGCGGATATTCAAAAAAAAAGAACCCTTCAAGACTGGTACCTGCACCCCATAAAAAATAAACTAGAGGCAAACCATGGTTTTCCCTATGCTGACACAAGCCTGCCTTTGCAATTACTTATAGATATTAAGACCGACCCCTACAGAACACTCAATAAATTAGTGGAGGTAGTTAATACTTATACGTCTATTACTAGTGCGAGTAAAATTAAAATAGTCATTACAGGGAACAGGCCCAAGCCCTATGAATTTGGAAACTATCCAAGCTATATTTATTTTGATGGGGACCTAGATAGAAATTATACAAGTAACGAACTTTCTAGAATTGGTTTATTCAGTGCCGATTTTGCAAGCTATTCCAAATGGAATGGTAAGGGTATTATGGTAAAGGCAGATCGTGAAAAAATGGATTCCATCATTAGCAGCACCCATCAAAAAGGTAAAAAAATTAGATTCTGGGCTAGCCCAGACTATTTAAACGCTTGGCAACAGTTTATTAAAATGCAGATAGACTATATTAACACAGATCATATAGAAGCATTAGGCAATTTTTTAAAAAATTGGGGAAATACCCATGTGACGCTTACCAAAAAACAAGAAATATATTTACCCAAGTTTATAAATGACGGTGTAGACCAACCTGTAACTAAAATTATTTTATTAATAGGTGATGGATGCAGTTTACCACAATGGTATGCTGGCTATACGGCGAATGGAGGCGCACTTACCACTTTTAATTTAAAACATATTGGCTTATCTAAAACAAG
The DNA here is from genome assembly GCA_903825095.1 of uncultured Bacteroidota bacterium. The sequence continues at coordinate 1,498 of CAIJZF010000185.1, forward strand.
CTCTGCCGATAATTATGTAACCGATTCTGCACCAGGCGCTAGTTCAATAGCCACTGGTGAAAAAATGGAGAATAGACATTTAGGGCTAAGCCCGGCTGGTCAAAAATTAAATTTATTAACTAATTATTTAGTAGATAAAAACTTTAGTATTGGAATTGCTAGCAGTGGAGATGTATCAGATGCAACACCAGCTGCCTTTTATGCGCATATACAAGATAGAGACAGCTCCATTGAGATAATTCAACAACTAAAATATTCAAATATTCAAATAGTAGCAGGGGCGGGCAATGATAAAATAAATAAAATTAGCATACTTCAAAAAAAGCAAAATGCCGTTTTAAATAACCAAATTTTAGATAGCTTACTACCTAATTATACTATTACGCATTCTATAAATGCCTTGAACCAACCTAGTCTTAAAAAAACTTTGGTGATTGACCAGGTAGCAGGCTTATCGATGCAAGAAGGAAGAGGAAACTGGTTGAGCCAATCATTTCAAAATATGACGAAGTCGCTTGCATTAAATAAAAGCAAGCAATTTTTTATGATGATAGAAGCTGCACAGATTGATTACGGAGGCCATGCTAACAATATTGAATATGTAGTAAAAGAACTAATTGATTTTGATAAATTAATTGGAAAAGCAATTCAATATGCAGATGAAAACAAGGGTACACTTGTTATTATTACTGGGGACCACGAAACCGGAGGACTCACCCTTCATGATGGAGATTATAAAAACCAAAGCCTAAGTGCTCAATTTGCCACTAACGATCATACGGGTATTCCAGTGCCTGTATTTAGTTATGGATACCGTTCTTATTTATTTGATGGGGTTTATGAAAATACTGCCCTATTTAATAAAATAAAAACTGCCGTAAATAAGGAGCTGGTAAAAAAGGAGAAAAATAAAAAATAAAAATTTAAAAAATAATATTTAGTTATAAAACATTGAAATTATCTAACATTATATAATTTCACATTCATAATTTCAATTACAAATATTTTTATGAAAAATAAGTATTTATTCCTAATCATTTTTTTAAGTCTACAAATTAGCTCCAAAGCTCAAAAGCCAAATGAATACCCAAAGGTAGCAGCCTATTTTAGCGTGGTTCATCCCATAGTAACCTTATCATCAAATTTACCAGCCTATAATTTCGATCATTCTTATACCGTTGGATTTCCCATGGGTATTAACTTAATTAAGTCAGATAAACTGGCTTATAGTATAGAAATTGTACCTACTATAAATTCTAGCAAGGGTGTTACAAAAGAAAGTAATTTATCTATACAGCCGGGTTTAATATTTAGATACCCGAATGGATTTAATTTTCTCACAAGATTAGCTTTTGAAACAAGCGGTCGTTATGGTACTGTTTTTGTTTTTAATAAAGTATTTTATAAAACTAAAATGAATAGTTATTGGGTATCAGTTCCTATTCCAGCTAGGTTTGGAAATAATGTACCAGCATCTGTGGGTATTGGATTACAATTTGGTGTTAGTTTCTAATACTAACTTTGCTGTTACATTTCTCTAGCTCCTATATTTCAATCTAGTACTTACATAATTAAACCTATTTATACTAGTAAAAATGATTTACTAGCATAAATAGGTCTTTCTTTTCTTAGCTTATGTTAAGCTTAGTTTATACTAAGCTTAATGTGTTCTAGTCTTTTGTAGATTTGAAATTCAAATTAGCGATTTCAGCTACCTTATGTATAAGTTCTTTTTGGTAAACTTGTTCATTTGATTTAACCTCTCCCATTGGTTTAACACCAGCACCAATCATAGCATACCAAATTTCATGTGCATCATAAATTTTTTGACCATGGCTTGTCCACTGTGTTTTAATTTTATCTCCTCTACCATGATCTGTAGTTATTAAAATGATCGTATTGTTCTTGTAACTAGGGTCGGTATTTACAAAATCATAAACAGCTTTTATATAATTATCAAAGCGGTGAGCTGCTTTTAAATATTCAGGATAGTTACCAGCATGAGATAACTCATCTGTATCTCCATATGATATATACATTGCATTTGGCTTATAGGTTTTTAAGTAACTCAAAGCCATGTAGTGTGTGATACCGTCTAAAGCCTCTTCTCCAAATGGTTGGTAAGTATCTTTTATTAAATTTGCAGCCATTTTAAATTGAGGATCTTTTAAAAGAAAGTCGTCAACATGATTTCCATTGATTACGGGAAAACCAGCTCTTTTTTCATTTAAAATTCTTTTGAAAGCATCCCATGCACCAAAAGCAATAACCTTGCCTTTGTAAAAAGGTAATGTATTCAAGTATTCGAAGAAATTTGTATTTGGATTAGGTGCGTATTCATTTGAATTTACAGCTGTATCCACCTGTCCTGTTAAAATTTCACTGTAGCCAGGATATGAAAACCAATAAGGATTTGCATTGTCTACCAAACTTCCAATATTTCTATTTCCATGAATTTGTCCTTTTTCTGCAACCGTAGTCCAGATAAAGGGTAATAATTTTTTTCTACTTTCCTCGAAAGTTGCACCACCAAAATTTTGTGCAGTTTTTGCACTATCTCCATTTTGATAAGGCTTGAACTTTAAAATATCTTTGTCTAGGCCCTTGAATACTTCTTGCCAACGAAAACCATCAGTGGTAATTACTATAATTTTTTTGTTTGAAGTATTTTGGGCAAATGTATTATTAGAAAAAAATAATACTAGAGCCACAAACATGCATGCGATTTTATTCATGATTTTAATTTTGATAAAACTACAGGCTATAATTATTTGTGAAAAACAATCTACATTATCAAATAATTAACATTAAGGGTATTCGACAGTATTTTTAAAAAAGGAGCTGATTTACTATTAGTCTTCTTTCAACTTAATTTTTGTAAATATCTGTAAATGCGGAAGCGCTAATACAGATAAGCTAATAAATAGCAGTGTAAAAATACCTGAAGCATCTTTACTATTCAGTGTTAAAAAAGTAATATACACAAAACCGAACCAGGCCATGATGGAAAAGGGAGCTGCTTTAATAAGCAGATTCTTCCAGCCATTAAAATCATTGGGCATACTAAATGTGATTCTTATTTTATCGAATGATAATAAAGAGTGCCAGAAACCAAAGTAAAAGGCAAAACAAAGCCATAGTGGCATATAAAGCGCAAAACTAATAAGTATAGCTTGTTGTAAAATTAAATAATAGTAATATTTATTTTTGGAGAAGAACTGCGCTTTGAAAAAGAATAATATAAAATAAATAGCAGCTATCCCAATAAGTGTGATGGGATAAATTTTATTAGCTAGTCCCACCCATTGACTTTCATTAAAGGCGGAGCGTTCCATTCGAATAAAAATTTGCAAGGCAAAATGAATATTCTTAGAAAGAAGTAATAAAATCCATAATAGTCCAATAATGGAGTAGGCTAATTTATGAATAAAGTTTTCTGTTTTACCCAACCAATCTATTTCTCCAAAATGATAAGCCGTAATAAGAATAAATATAATTAAAGCGGCAATGGGGAAAAAATACCAAACTAAGGCGTAGCCAATTATATTAGCAATGTATTTTAAAAGAAATAATTTTTGATTACTATCCGATTTATGTATGTGTTGGTCAATGTATAAATCTAAGGCGCCATGGGGCACTCCAAAAAGAATTAAGACAACGATTAAAAAGGAAATTTGAGTGCTGTTATTTAAAACAAAAACAGTGTCTATAAGGAATAAAAGAAATGCAAATAATATTAGGTAAAGGCGTAGTTTAATTTGCATGGATCTAAATTAAATAAAAAAAGGGGCAAGTAACCAACTTGCCCCTCGAAGTTATTTAAATATATTAAGCAGCTTTTCTACTTAAGCTATAAATAACCAAACCAAAACCTATTTTGTTGACAGCATCACCAATGTTGTAGATGATGTTCATGTCAATTCCAATATTTTTGAAGCTAGCGTACCATTGTCCATCAGCGGTTCCGATTAAATATCCTAATGGATAAATAGCCCAACCTACTAAAACGAACCAACCTAATGCTGCATTCGCAGATGCTACTGCAGTACCAGCGCCAGTTGCTAATTTTTTAACATCTCCCATCCATACTTCATACACAATGTAGAAGTAAGCGATAGCACTTATAGTTCCCCATAATGTAGCTTGAGCTGGGGCAACAGCCTCTCCCCAATAACCTGTAACTAACATTACAACAGAAGCTAAAATCATTTTCCATAATAAACCTGTAGTTCCACCCGCTTTCTTTGTGATTAAATAGAATTCAACACACATTAAAGGCACAGTTAATAACCAGTCTACATAACGGAAAAATGTTGGACTATCATGCGTTTCAGCATAGTATCCACGCATGTAGTAATAGTGAACAGCAGCAATAAAAGTGATTAACCCAGAAACAAGTACTGAGGTTCTCCATTCTTTACTAGTGTTGTTCAATTCTAAGAAGAAAAAAACCGCCGCGGCCATCATAGCCATTGTACCTACGAAGAACGTAAAAGACACATAATCGGTCTTTGAAATCGCCATCGTGGCATCAAGAAGAAATAAATGATCCATATTTGTTGAGTTTTGGTGAACGTATTAATTCACAACTCTCCTCAGTTCGTTCCGGCTGTCAATACATATTTTTTAATAAGTATTGCAAAGCAATAGCCAAGCGTTTGTTGTTTTTTAAACCGAACAAAAGTTAGAAATAAAAAATTAGAAAACTTGTTAAAAAATATAAAAAAAATAAAAATATTTAGCTTTGTTTAGCCTTTTGTTTAATTTTTATTTATAAATTTTAAACAAATTTGTTATCAGAAACTGCATCCCATAATAATGCACGTATTTTTAGAGAATCTAGAGCCGCTTTCGTAGCCTCCTCCCATTTAGTTTTATCATTTCCACATAATTCTGAGACCATTTGTATGGCCAATTCACTGTGGTGACCCCCATCTACCTCAATATGTCTTTCTATATAGTACTTAAAAATGGATACTTTGTCGGGATGCTCGGCGTAAATTTTATTTAAAATTTGGGTGAACATATCTGGAATCAAATCCTCTCTACCAAAGGTAAAAACGGCAGCCTTCACATGCAGTGGTGCATGCATGGCTATTTCAAAAGTATATTGTAAGAACTGTTTTACTTCTGTTGGCATATCAACTGCATTTATACAATCATTTATTGCCCTTCCTGTTTTCAACAAAGCTAATAATTCATCTATTTTACTAGTATCTGCACCCATTTGACGCATGGCAGATAAATACAATTCAAAATGGCTCACCCTATTACCTTGTTCATCTAGATCCGATTCTTCACCGCAAACAATTTCATTTATTAAAAAACGAGTGTTTGCAGAACCAACAGGTATCCAAGGTAGGCTTACACAAGTAAGTCCTATTTGCAAGGATTTTAATAAACTCATAAAGTCCCAGACAGCAAACACATGATACTTTGCAAAATCCTTGATGCCATCAAAATCTTTTATTTGACTATACACTGGATGTGATAATAAAGCGGCTCTTGTAGGTTGTATACTTAATTTTAATTCTTCGATAGGTGTTTGCATCATTAGAGATTTTAATAAAACAATTTGATCTAAATTTGTTTTGAGGCACAAAGGAAAATATAATTTTGAAAACCATCAAATGATATAAATGAATGAGAACAAATATTCCAAATATCATAAACCAAGATGGACAAGCACATTATTTTGGAATTATTGTAAACGCTGAACAAAATCATAACTATTTTAATGAACTCCTAAACAAAATAGAATGGACCAATGAAAAATTGGTCATGTTTGGCAAGGAAATAACAACAAAAAGAAAGGTAGCATTCTACGGAGATAGTTTAATGAGTTACACTTATTCTAATAAGACAAAGCAAGCATTGACATGGACGCCCTTACTTATGGAAATAAAGCAACTAGCAACATCCTACACGGGAAGCAATTACAATGCTTGTTTATTGAATTTGTACCATGATGGAGAAGAAGGTATGGGTTGGCATAGTGATGATGAGAAAGAAATTATTCCTAACAGCTCCATAGCCTCTTTAAGTTTTGGAGCAGAAAGAAAATTTGCCATAAAACACAAAGCAACCAAGGAGACGCATTCTATTTTACTTGAAAGTGGATCGCTATTTGAAATGCTAGGTAGTTTTCAAAAACATTGGCTACATAGCATGCCTAAGTCAAAGAAAATTATAGCTCCAAGAATTAATTTAACTTTTAGACAAATGCACTCATGAAAAATAGCAAACAAAAAACTATAAAAAAGGCAAACCTGCCTTCTAAAATATGCCTGCATTGTAATAGGCCCTTTAATTGGAGAAAAAAATGGGAAAAGACTTGGGAAGAAGTGAAGTATTGTAGCGAAGGGTGCAAGAAAAATGTTCGTAGCAAATAAACCCATAGCTATTTTATATCTTAACAATAGCTTTAACAAATACTTTATCTACATTTTGCATTCTAATGTAATAAACACCCGGCGACAAGCTTGCTCCATATAAATTATAGCTATTGGTTCCCGCAAAATTGTAGTTCGCTTCTACCAGCATTTGTATGACAGTACCTTCCCCATTTAATAACTGCAATGAAGTTTGACCGCCATTGGTTTTGAATTCAATCTTGGTCATATTCGTAAATGGATTCGGATAATTATATATAAGTGATTCTTTAGAAAAAATAGAATTTTTATCATTGATTCCACATACACTAGAATTAATCAATGGGATCGTTGGAAACTGTTTTAATAAAATTTCAATTTCGGCATTGGAGGAAACACAGAACCAATTTTGTAAAATGGTATTGTATACAGCTCGAAAATCAAATTGATAGGGGATATTATCATTGGTGGTTGCTGAACTAGGTATATTTGGATTATCACCAAAAACGCCCCCTCTTACATTTTTACCAAATAAAAATAAAGGAGCTGCAGATCCATGGTCGGTTCCACCGCTTGCATTGGATTTTATTCTTCTTCCAAATTCTGAATAAGTCATTCCAATCACACGATCTTCTATTTCTAAACCAACCATGTCTGACTGGAAAGCTGCGATAGAATCTGAAAGTACTTTTAATAAATTAGCATGAGTGCCTGTAGTGGTATCCGTGGTTACTACTTGTCCTGAATGTGTATCAAAGCCTCCGTAATTAACCATATATACCTTAGTTTGCAAGCCTCCTTTAATTAATCTAGCCACAATTTTTAATTGTGCTGCTAAACTATTATTTGGATAAGCGACTTGTTGTGTTACACTATCAGAAGCTTGTTTAATTCTTACAGTATATTGGTTGGTTTGTTTGGCAATGCTTCTCAAAAAACTAAGTTCATAACCCGCGTTGGTATTGGCTACCACAGCATCTGTTCCTTCAATTAAATTATAGAAAGAACTTGGATCTGAAATACTTAAAGCCATGTTTACGGCAGGGCCTTGGCAAGTAAGGGTTGCTAAAGAACCTATTTGTATAGCAATAGGATCAGGATTGGTTTTATTCGGATAAGCATCGGGATAATCTGGGTATTGATAATTTAAAAAACGACCTGCCCATCCTGTATTTAAATACTGATCGCTTTCTGATCCTGACATCCATATATCTGTGGCTCTAAAATGAGAAAAACTTGGCTGAGGATACCCCACCGATTGAACAATATTTAATTTCCCTTCAGCAAATAAGTTTTGAAATGCAGTCATAGAGGGGTGAATACCTGTTGCATTATTTCCTACTAATTTTAAAACCTTATTTTCTGGTAAAGCTATATTGGTTCTTGCATTGTAATAATTATTATAGCCACTTAAGGGGATGACTGTATTCAAGCCATCATTTCCTCCATTCAATTGAACAATTACAAGAACCTTATCAGTATTGGAAGAGGCAAGCAGTGCCGTATTTAATAAAGGATGATCCTGTAATACATGAATAGCATTCCCACCAATCATGGTAGGTGTAATTAAAGCTAGACTGTTTCTAATAAATTTTCTTCTTTCCACTTTATTGCAATTGATAATCTGGTAAATTCATAATATACTTTAATAAAGCCTTTAGCCTTGTATTGACAATATTAAAATTAATAGTAGTTGGACTAGCATTATAGGTGTTCCATGCATCTGTCCAATAATAATCCGATGTTTGGCCTGTTAATAAAATTTGAGTTTTCAAACTTAATTTTAATGACGAAGAAATGTCAGTTGATACTAAGAATGAAAAAAGGCTATCCATTAATATATTGGGGTCGGAGGGATTTTTACAAACTGCTTTTGCAAACTGTATTGTATTTACAATAATTTTTTTTCCATTTCTAGTGTAGCCTGCATCTATCATTAAGTCTGTAAATTTATTACGCTTAGGTAGTGTATCTGAATTAATCCAAAGCTCATTGTAATCAGGGGCTTGATAGTAAGCAGGCCAGCCTGATACATTCGGAGGGTCGACAGGGTTCTGGCCCATACCATTGAGCTGATTGACCATATTATTATACAAATAATAAGCATCGGCATAATCCGAAGTAGCATTAGGAAATGCAATTTCGTATTGTCTTAGAAAACCTACAAGATGGTCAACAGGGCTTTTGATCTGGCATCCAATATACAAAGCATCATAAAAATGTTCACTGGAAAAAAGAAGTTTTAATACGGGCTTAATTTCAAAATTATTAGCAATAAAAGCATTCGCCAAAGGAGTAATTATATTTTTTTCTACAACATCATCAATTGCATAGTAAACAAAATATCTATAAAGTTTTCTACATATAAATTTAGCTACTTCAGGTTTCTGAAAAATCATAGTCAACAACTCGTCTGTTTCTAGCGCGCCATTCGCAGCTGTTTTCCCAGTTATGACAGTATTATTGTAAAAAGCAGAAAAGGTTTTATTGGTGGTATCATGTCTTGTGCTGTCAAAAACTGGATTAAAATTGGTATCAATTCTCCATCCCGTTAAAACTTTTGCAGCAGCTTTTACGTCCTCTTCCATATATTTTGCACCGCCGTCCTTGCCCACTGTAAATAATTCTTGTAATTCTCTTCCATAATTTTCATCTGGGGATGATTTAGTATTTAGATAGCCATTTAAATACCTTAACATGCCTGGGTCTGTGGTGACTGCGCGAACAATTTGTTTAAAATTACCAGTACAATTGCTTCTTAGTATTTGATGATGATAATATAACATTGAACCATATACTATCGTATCTGCCTCTGTCCCAAAATGATTACTCCAAAATAAAGTTAGTTTTTCACTAATATTTCTTTCCTGTCCTACCCAAATACTGAGCAGCCATTTCTTATAACTACTGCGACGATAACTGTTAATAGTTCCATCTGTAGAGATATCGTTTATCCAAGTTTTCCCTAATGGCACATTTGGATCGGTAAATGTTGTTGAATTATAATCGTTAAGAGGTGCAGGAATTGTGGTTGCTTGTAAATTTAGTAATTCATCAATGCTTGCATTTAAACCCTTAGAAGTAAAGTAATCAATATCTGAAGCTTTGGCGCCAAACGTAGTCCGATTCAGCAAATGTTTAACTTGCTGTGCCGACCAACTACCTTTGTAAATAGTTAAACCTAAAGCACTTGATTTGGGGGCAAGCGGCATATCCTTTTTTCATAAATTTAGGTTTTTTTATTATTATTTATATTATCAAATAAATAATTCCAATGCATACCCCAATGGAGGCTCTATTTTTTGAGATAAAAAGACAGCACAAAGAAGACTGCTTTTGAAGGAGCATTGCGCTGTAACAGGTTTATTTTCAGGGCTCCTACCAATTTTGCCATAAAAAAGACTTTAAAAGGTTGATAATACTGTAAAAAGTAGAATTTATTACTTACCTTTTAAAAGTAAAATACTCAATCTTTTGCAATTCTAACGCAACAGTTCTATTTACAATTCTTGTAATCACTATCATTTCTAGTCAATTATTTAATCATTGAAATAGCCTATAATCTATTTCTAAATCAACACGTATGAAAAAAATATTATTATCTTTTATTGTTATACTATTTGTAACAGTATCATTTGCTCAGAAAGAAAAGAAAAACGGAACTATTTATATCAATCATCCTTATATTGATGTAGTAAATAAATCTGTGAAAGCTTATGTCAATCAAGATTTAAATTTATACAAAACTTATTTTGCTGATACCGCAAAAGTTTCAGTATCTGATGTGAATGGAGGAAAATCATTTCCATTGAAAGAGTCCATGAATGGCTTAGCACTAGATTACAAATTTTATACTAATATAAATTCTACTCAAGTGGGTTACCCAGATTATCTTGAATACGATAAAGATAATTCGCATGTAGTACAATCTTGGTGGGCATGGAGTGGCAAATCAAAAAAAACAGGAAAAGTGCTGAAAATAAATATAGTACAATTTGATTGGTTCAATTCAGCAGGAAAAATTTTTAAAGAAGATGTTTTTGCAGATTTCTCAAAACAAATGGCTGAAGAAGGAACTAGCCAATATAATAATTAATAAAATAATATAAAATGAAAAAATATTTACTAATAGCTATTACATCTATATCCTTATTTGCATGTAATCAAAAGGCTACACAAAATGATTTAACTGCTTTTAACAAGAACTTAGTTGTTGCAAAACAATTCATTGATGTTTTCACTACAAAAGATAGCACCAAAGAGGCTTCTTTATTATCTGATGACTTTACATGGGATGCAACAGAAATTGGAAAAGATTCTCTTTCTAAAGAAGATTTATTGAAAGGTGACAGAGAAATTATGAGAACATTTAATGATATTAAATTAGAAAATGCCGATTATTACCCCGGTGTTGACTCAAGTTATAAAATTAGTTCTGAAGTAAGAGTGTATGGCACATGGGTGAGCAAATTTGCTAGTACAGGAAAAATATCAAGAATGAAATACTATGCAGTATTTAAATTTAATGACGCCGGTTTAATCACTAATCTTGAAGAGCGTTGCAATCTTGCCGATATGGGCAAGCAATTAGATAACTAATCTTAAAAAAATTATAAACTTATTGATGAAATAGTTTTTTTGATTTTTAAGTTTTGATTTTTGATAGGGGCTCTTAGCAATAAGGGTCCCTTTTTTTAACTACTTTTTTATAAGCGCTTTCAGGTTGGATAAAATAATGCCCATAGTGGCAGGTCCAATACTCATTCCAGTTAAGTACTCACTGTGTGGAATATTTTTACTTAGATCAAAAAAGCTAGGCTTAATAATATAACCTAAGGCGTCCTGCGATAAACCTAATACAAATTTAGGGCCCTTATTATTCATTAATTCTTTAGTAGCAAGTCCTAATGCAGGACAAGTTTCACCTGGATGAGTAGCAAAGGATGCATCCCCAATATTGAAATAAGCAATCTCAGAGCTCACTGTTTTTCCAAAATCTCTTTTAATAATGCCTGCTTTAGACAGCATTTGAAAACTTGGATTGCTTAAGGGGAAATCCACTTTAACAGCATTGAAATTTATATTTTTACTTGCATTCTTAATTTTTGTTAATTCAAAAACATATTTACCTAAAGAAGTTCCATAATAATTAGCCTGCTCAAAAGTATGAGCAACACCTTCTGGTTGTATCCATCCACCTATTGCTCCTTGTAAAAACATATTCACCCCACCCTGCGCAGAATCTAAATATTTATAATAGCCCCAAACATAATCAGAACTTGCTGCGGTGCTCGCATCGTCCATAATAGTGGGATGGCAGGCAAAGTTGGTAAGC
>CAIJZF010000186.1 GCA_903825095.1 uncultured Bacteroidota bacterium
GATTTTTTAAGAGCATTAGAATATGGCATGCCACCTACTTCAGGTATTGGCATTGGTATAGATAGATTATGCATGATGATGTTGAACCAACCCTCTATTCAAGATGTGTTATTCTTCCCTCAAATGCGCCCCGAGAACTATGAATAAAAGCTTAAAAAATGTAAGCTTTTATTCATTACGTCTCTTATGATTTTAAAAAAGGAGAACCCTCGGGTTCTCCTTTTTATTTGGCTATGATTAATCTCTATAATTCAACGCTGGCTTGATATCACCTAATAGCGCTCTGTATTTATAATCTCCTTTAGATTTAGTAAATTCTTCTATTGCTTTTGCAAGTAATACGGGATTACTCATTAAATCAATGGCGGTAAGTGCCATTGTTTTACTAGCCACTAGCATTCCTTTCGTACCAATTTCAGTACCACCAGCAGCCACTGCTTGCCAACTATGTGCGGGTGTACCTGGTACCCAAGTAGCTGCACGTAAACCAACAGTAGGCAAAGTATAGCTCACATCACCTACATCGGTTGAACCACTATTGCCTTCACTAATATAGCTAAGTGGTTTTACAGTGCCTGCAGTCGCTACATCTACTTTGGCACCAATAAAACTAGGTTCTATTTTTTTGGCGAAATTTAATTCAGCTTCAGTGTAACTAACACCACCCACTTTTTCTAAATTAATTTGCATGGCTTCTGCAAGTGTTTTATTAATTAATAAATCATGGGTTCCACCAATAATATCATATTTCATTGTAGTACCAGTTCCAATAGCAGCACCTTCTGCAGCTTTCACTACTCTATCAAAAATTTCTAAGACATCTTTACGTTTTGGATGACGTACATAATAATAGGCTTCTGCAAAATCAGGCACTACATTGGGTGCCTTACCACCACTGGTTATAATATAATGTATTCTTGTTTCTTGTGGAACATGTTCGCGCATCATATTCACCATATTATCCATAGCTTCTACTGCATCTAAGGCAGAGCGGCCTTGTTCAGGTTGTGCTGCAGCATGTGCAGAAATACCATAAAATTTAAATTTAGCAGACTTATTCGCTAATGCACTAGTAGTTGTTACAGCATTTACATCATCAGGGTGCCAATGTATCACGGCATCTACTCCATTGAATAAACCTGCACGAACAAGATATACTTTTCCACTTCCACCTTCTTCAGCAGGACAGCCGTAAACTTTTATAGTACCTTTTAATTTACCAGCAGCAATTAATTCTTTTATAGCAATACCTGCACCCACCGATGCAGTGCCAAATAAATGATGACCACAACCATGACCTGCATTTTTACCAGCAATCGGATTTTTTTCCGGGCTAGCTGTCTGTGCTAAACCCGGAAGCGCATCATACTCTGCTAATATGCCAATCACCGGAGAGCCGCTACCATAAGTAGCTACAAAGGCAGTCGGAATTTCAGCTACCCCTATTTCAACTGTAAAGCCTGCTGCTTTTAAATTTTGTACATGCAAGGCAGCACTTTTATTTTCTTTATAGCCTACCTCTGCGTACTCCCATATTTGTAAAGCAGTTTTTTTATCTGCATCATAGGCATTGTTTAATGCAGCAAGTGCAGCTTCTTTATTTGCATTTATTTGTTGTGTAGCAGGATCCAGTTTATTTTTTTTCTGTGCAATAACTTGTAAACTAAATAGTACACATGCTAATAATAAAATTCTTTTCATACTTGTTTCTTTAAATTGAAATAAAAAATGTTTTATATAATATTATAAAAATAAATCGTAAAATAATTTAGCCCCCGGCACTACTGAATAATGCGCTAAGTCGGTGATACCCTCTGCAGCCAATACTTCTTCATCGATAAATAATTTTCCTGTGTAGGCTAATTTTTCTTTACTTAAAATATA
>CAIJZF010000187.1 GCA_903825095.1 uncultured Bacteroidota bacterium
GCCTTTTTACCCTTTATCGCTTTGTTTATTTTGAGTAGTTGTTCGAATAGCAATTATGCCAAATTGGAACCTGTTTACGCTCAGCAAAAATACCAAGAGGTTCCTGACTATAGCAATTTGCAATACTGGGCTGCCCATCCAGACAAACACGACCCTTCCGATAGTGTGCCTGCTCCACTGAAAGCTAGTTATAGTCCTAATGATAAAGTAGATGTATTTTTTATACACCCCACCACTTATTTAGATAGCACCAGACCTTATGGATGGACTGCTTCTTTCGATGATTATAAGACGAATCTTAAAACAGATTATTATGTTATACTTAATCAAGCAAGTATATTCAATGAAGCGGGCAGAATATTTGCACCAAGGTATCGTCAAGCACATATTAAATCTTACACACCCAATAATAAAATAGATACGGGTTATGCAATGGCTGCTTTTGAATTAGCCTACCAAGATGTAAAAAAATCTTTTGAATATTATATGGAGCATTACAATAATGGAAGACCCATTATAATTGCTTCTCATAGTCAAGGTTCTACTCATGGCATTAGATTACTAAAAGAATTTTTTGATGGCAAGCCCTTAAGTAAAAAATTAGTAGCCGCTTATTTAGTAGGTATGCCAGTGGACCCTGCCATTTATACAACACTGAAAGCCTGTGAAACACCTAATGCAACAGGCTGTATTTGTTCTTGGAGAACCTTTCATGAAGGCTATGTGACTGAGTTTGTGGAGAAGGAAAAATTTACAGCCATAGTCACCAACCCACTTTCTTGGACAAATACTATTCCCAGTGTAGACAGGTTTCAAAACACAGGTGCTGTATTGTATAATTTTAATAAGATAACCCCTAATGTAGTAGGCGCTAAGAACCATAAAGGTGTTTTATGGACAGAAAAGCCGCATTTTTTGGGCAGCTTTTTATACAAGACTGAAAATTATCACATTGTCGATTATAATTTTTATTACATGAGTGTAAGAAAAAATGTAGCCGAAAGGGTAAATAGTTATTTAACTGCAGGCAACGAGTTCACGCATTAATTTCCAACCACACTTAAAAACTTGATGCGCATTATTTTTAATTGCTCCCAAGAATAATTATTTTCACTTAATTCTTCTTGCGCAATTTGAAGTGAAGAGGTTTCACAGTTTTTGAAATATTCTAAAATTTCTTCTTGATCATATTCATCTAGCCATTCATCAATGGCATAATCTAAATTTAATTTAGTACCACTAGCGGCAATGGTTTCCATTTCTTCTAATAAAGCTTCTAATTTCAAATCCTTATTTTTTGCAATGGTTTCTAATGGAATTTTTTTATCTACATTTTGAATAATGTAAATTTTATGATTGAACTTATTGGCCACCGACTTCATTACAAAATCATCGGGCTTCTCAATATTATTTTCAGTAACATATTTTTCAATCATAGCCACAAAGGGCTTGCCATATTTAATAGCCTTTCCCTTGCTTACCCCTTGGCATCTATCTAATTCCTCAATACTCGTAGGATACAGTGTAGCCATGTCTTGTAAAGAAGTCTCTAAGAAAATAACAAAGGGAGGTAGACTTATTTTTTTAGCTTCTTTTTGACGTAGATCCTTTAGCATTTCAAACAAGACTTCATCGGTAGCGCCTGCGGATTCTGGGCCATCTGCATCATCATCATCAGCACCAGCATCAGCGAAAACATTGTTTAAAACAAATGTAAAGCTGGTTGGTTTTTTTAAATACTTCTTACCCTTATCTGTTAATTTTAGTAAGCCATATTCTTCTATATCTTTTTCGATTAAGGTTTCAAGCATGGCCTGTCTCACTAAACTATTCCAAAATAAAGAATCCTGGTCTTTTCCTGTGCCAAATTCGGGTAATTTTTCATGTCTGTACAAGCCTAACTGAGGCGTATAATCACCCATGATTACTTGTATTACATAATCCGCTACAAAACGCTCATTCAATGCTTCAATCACTTTTAATAATTGAACCAACTGTGTTTTAGCTTCAATTCTTTCTTTGGGATGTAAGCAATTATCGCATTTGCCACAATTCTTATCTTCCCAACTTTCTCCAAAATAATGTAGTAAACTTCTTCTACGACAAGCGCCACTTTCTGCAAAGGCTACTGTTTCGTCAATTAACTGCGCACCCACTTCTCTTTCACTCAAAGGCTTATCTCTTAAAAAATGTTCTAGCTTAGAAACGTCTTTATGAGAATAATATAAAATACAATTCCCTTCTAGTCCATCTCTACCTGCACGACCCGTTTCTTGGTAATAATTTTCAATAGACTTAGGAATATTATAATGAATTACATAACGAATATCTGGCTTATCAATACCCATACCAAAGGCAATGGTAGCCACAATAACTTGTACATCTTCGTTTAAAAATTGGTCCTGCCTGTTGGCTCTTAATTTTTGATCTAGCCCTGCATGATAAGCAACTGCTTTAATTTTATTCGCAATTAATAAATCGGCTAGTTCTTCAGTGGTCTTTCTATTGAGCGTATATATAATACCGCTCTTGCCTTTATGTTGTGATATATATCTTACAATACTTTTAATAGTAACTTCTTTTTTTAGTTTAGGCTGCACTTCATAATAAAGGTTGGCTCTGTTAAAAGAAGAAATTAAAACTTCAGGATCTCGGAGAGATAAATTTTTAACAATGTCGCTTTGCACTTTAGGCGTAGCGGTAGCGGTTAAGGCAATAATGGGCACAGTGGCATCAATCTCTTCCATCATTTCTTTGAGTCTTCTATACTCTGGTCTGAAATCATGTCCCCACTCTGAAATACAATGCGCTTCATCTACTGCAAAAAAGGAAACATTTAAATCGCTAAAAAAATCTAGGTTTTCTTGCTTCGTTAAGGTTTCAGGCGCTACATATAATAATTTGGTTTTACCACTTAGTAAGTCGTCTTTCACCACTTTAATTTGTCCTTTATTTAAAGAGGAGTTAAGGAAATGGGCCACTTCATCTTTTTCACTATAGCCACGCACAAGATCTACTTGGTTTTTCATCAAGGCTATCAAAGGCGATACCACTATGGCACAACCAGGTAGCATTAAGGCAGGTAATTGATAGCATAAACTTTTACCGCCCCCTGTTGGCATAATCACAAAAGTATCCCGACCACTCAATAAGGAGACAATGGCCTTCTCTTGGGTACCCTTAAACTCCTTGAATCCAAATTGTTCCTCTAATGCCTTTAGTAATACGGCACGGCTAACTGAATTATTCTTAGCCTTAGTAATAGGAGCTTTCTTTATTGCTTTTTTGGTGGTCGCCATCTGTAATTATCTTAAAATCAGCTATTTCGGTGTAAAATAGCTATATAAGTTAACGAATTTAATTCACTATTACTCAACTCCCTTCATTTTTTTGCTAAAAAACTTTTTTTTAAGGATTTTTTAAAAATAGGGATGAATATGCCTGAAACGTTAACTTTGCTGATTCTTAAACCGCATATGGATAAACAAATAACCGCTATTGCTCAAAGAACGCTAGAAATTGAAGCGGCAGCCATTACTGGCTTACAAAAATTTATAGACACCCCTTTTATAGAAGCGGTTAAAGCTATTTATAATACAGAAGGAAGATTAATAGTAAGTGGCATAGGTAAAAGTGCCATCATTGCTCAAAAAATAGTAGCTACTTGTAACTCTACTGGAACCCCCGCTTTATTTCTACATGCAGCCGATGCCATTCATGGCGACTCTGGTATGATTAATAAGCAAGACCTTGTTTTAATTATTAGCAAAAGTGGAGAGAGTCCTGAAATAAAAAATTTAGTTCAACTTATCAATAGCTTTGGTAATTCCATTATTGCCATGGTAGGTAATACAGAAAGTTATTTAGCAAGCCATGCAAAATGGGTAATCAACACCACTGTAGATAAAGAAGCCTGTGCACATAATTTAGCACCTACTTCTTCTACCACTGCACAAATGGCAATGGGAGATGCAATAGCTATGTGTTTAATGGAATTGAAAAAAATAAAGGCTAGTGATTTTGCAAAATTTCATCCTGGAGGAAATTTAGGAAAGAGATTGACACTTACTGCCGGTCAAATGGCGCAAGTAAATCCAAAGCCATCTGTAAAAGCAAGTACCTCTTTAAAAGAAGTGATACTCGTTATTTCAAAAAACAGATTAGGCGCCGCCGTGGTAATAGATGAAAATGAAAAAGTATTAGGTATTATCACCGATGGAGATATTCGTAGAATGCTAGAAAATTATTCAACCATTCAAGACTTAACAGCTGCTACTATATTTCACGCAGGCCCTATTACCATTGCGCCAGAGGCACTAGCAGTAGAAGCCTTAGCCTTGATGGAACAAAAAGATATTAGTCAATTAATTGTAGCACAAGGAAATACTTTTGTAGGAATGATTCATATACATGACTTAATGAAAGAGGGGATTTTATAAATCAAAGACAAGTATGCAAAACAAACATCATTATGTAGCCATTATGGCTGGAGGAATAGGAAGCAGATTTTGGCCAATGAGTAGAACGGCTTATCCTAAGCAATTTTTAGATGTGCTCAATACGGGAAAAACTTTAATTCAGTGGACCTACGAAAGATATACGCAGTTTATACCAGCTGAAAATATTTACATTGTTACTTCTGAAGAGTATGTTTCCATTGTAGAAAAACAATTGCCCGATTTACCTAAAGAAAATATTTTAGCAGAACCTAGTAAAAAAAATACAGCGCCTTGTATTGCTTATATCTCTTTTAAATTAGCGCAGAAGGATCCTCAAGCTACATTTATAGTAGCCCCAAGTGATCATTTAATTTTAGAGCAAGAAAACTTTCAAAAAATTGTGGAGCAGTCGCTTGATTTTGTTACGCATATCAAGGCATTGGCTACATTAGGCATTAAGCCAACGAATCCCAATACAGGATATGGCTATATTCAATACGAAGGCTTAGAAGTAAGCAAGGGGGTGTATAAAGTAAAAACATTTACTGAAAAACCCACAGAGGAAATTGCAGAGTCCTTTATAGCCAGCGGCGATTTTTTATGGAACGCTGGTATTTTTGCTTGGAAAGCAAGCACCATTATTGCTGCATTTGAAAAGTATCAACCAGAAATGTTTGAATTATTTGATGGTGAAAAAGAACATTTTAATACTGCAGCTGAAAAACAATCTATTCAAAAAATTTATCCGCAGTGCGTAAATATATCTATTGATATTGCCATTATGGAAAAGGCAGATAATGTATATGTAATACCTGCTAGCTTTGGATGGAGCGACCTAGGTACATGGAATAGTGCGTATGAGAATATGGAGAAAGATTATTTTGCCAACGCAGTGGCTTCTGATAACGTCATTGTAATTGATGCTACTAAATGTATGATTAATGCCCCCAAGGATAAACTAGTGGTAGTGCAAGGTTTGGACGATTTTATTGTAGTGGATACCAAGGATGTACTTCTTATTTGCAGTAAAGAAAAAGAGCAGTCTATTAAAGAATATGTAGCTGAAGTGAAAAGACATAAGGGCGACAAGTACATCTAAAGAACAATACATCTAGCTAGAAATACATCAAAATTCGGCAGAAATTCTTATCTTAGTTTAGAACGCATTAGTTTCATAAACCTAAATTCTCCCAATGGCAACCATCATCACTGGAACGGGCAGCTATATACCTGGTCTTGTTGTACCTAATACCTCCTTTAGCGACCATAGTTTTTATGGAGAAGATGGCGTATTGATTAATACCCCCAATGCTGAAATTTTTGAAAAATTCAAGGACATCACTGGTATATACGAAAGAAGATATGCAGAAGAAAATGTAAATACTTCTGACCTAGCCACCAAGGCCGCGGCATTAGCCATAGAAGATGCAGGTATTGATCCTGAAACCATTGATCAGATAATTGTTGCCCATAATTTTGGTAACGTCATTGCAGGCACGATACAATCTGATACTATTCCAGCCATTGCCTCTAGGGTAAAAAACTTACTAGGTATTCGTAATCCTAATTGTGTAGCCTATGATTTATTATTTGGCTGTCCAGGTTGGATTCAAGGTGTGATACATGCCGATTCTTTTATAAAATCGGGTTTAGCCAAAAGATGTTTAGTCATTGGTGCTGAAACTTTAAGCAGAGTAGTTGACCCACACGATAGAGATAGTATGATTTTTAGTGATGGCGCCGGCGCTTGTATAGTTGAAAATTCAACAGATGCTAAAAGTGGTATACTCGCTAGCAGTGTGCAAAGTCATTGTATGGATGAAGCTTACTATTTATACTTAGGCAAGTCTTACCATCCAGAGGGAGATGAGGCTACAAGATATATTAAGATGAAAGGTCGTAAGGTATATGAGTATGCCATTAAGAATGTGCCTATTGCCATGAAAGAATGTATTGAAAAGGCAGGGGTTGATATTCATGATGTGAAAAAATTCTTCTTGCACCAGGCCAACGAAAAAATGGATGAAGGTTTTATTAAGGCCTTGTTTAAATTATACGGTATTAAAGATATTCCTGAAAATGTAATGCCCATGAGTATTCATGAACTAGGTAATAGCTCAGTTGCCACTATTCCAACTTTATATGATATGGTAAAGCATGGTAAATACAAGGAGCACCAGCTACATAAAGGAGATGTAGTTATATTCGCCTCTGTGGGTGCAGGTATGAATATTAATGCTATTTGCTATAGAGTTTAATTAGTACCCTCTTACATTTTTTCCTTCTACATAATTTTTAAAGGCCTTATTACAAACCTTATTTCCTCCAGGTGTGGGGTAATTACCTGTAAAGTACCAGTCGCCAGTATTGGTTGGGCAACATTCATGTAAATCCTCAATGGTTTGATAAATAACTTCTACAGGTATTTTAATATCTTCAGGAGTAATTAACTGTGCAATTTTATTTGAAATTTCTTCAGGCGTAAATGGCTTGTATAATTGACGCACTACATTTTCAGTATGTAATTCATTGGTAGCTTCTAAGGCAATAATTTTTTGATAAGTTTCGTCAATCACATTGGCCATCCCCTTCTCATTTAGTAATGCTATCACCGCTCTAAAGGCAATGAAATCATTCATCTTACTCATGTCAATACCATAACAGTCTGGAAATCTAATTTGAGGAGCTGAAGAAACGACTATAATTTTTTTAGGCCCTAAGCGAGACAACATTCTTATAATACTTTCTTTCAAAGTTGTACCTCTTACAATACTATCATCAATAATAACTAAGGTATCTTCATCCTTGCGTACTGTGCCATAGGTAATATCGTATACGTGCTGCACCATTTCATTTCTATTGGTATCCTCTGTAATGAATGTGCGTAATTTCACATCTTTAATCGCAATTTTCTCTTGTCTAATTTTACGATTAATCATGGCCTCTAACTTCTCTTCCGTCACATCATTTCCCCAACTTAAAATTCTTTCAACTTTAATTTTATTTAAGTATTTCTCCATGCCTTTTACTAAAC
>CAIJZF010000188.1 GCA_903825095.1 uncultured Bacteroidota bacterium
TAGCGCCAGCCATTTTAGAAGAAAGGTTGAATAGTTGTATTTATTTCAGGCCCTTAATGAATGAATTTAGAGGGGTGGATTATCAAAACCTTTATTCATTTTTTATGCAGCTACCCATGCAGGCATCTGACGCTATTTTAAAACCATTATTAGAAGAAGCAGCTGAGGCTGTTGCAAGAGGAACAGTTACTAAAAAGGATCCTCACTATTGGGCAAATAAATATTATAAAGACGGCATACCTTTAAAAAATATTGATAAAGGAATTTTCTCCATTTATATTTTAAACATTGTAAATATTCCAAAGTACCAAGGTATTTTTCAAGGGGCAGGTATATTACATGCTTATTTAGAAGGACAGAATATAGAATTAATGGCGAATAGTGATAATGTTTTAAGAGGAGGATTAACACCTAAACATGTAGATGTTAAGGAGCTTATTCAACATGTTAGTTTTGTACCCACTTATCCTTTATTACTAAAAGGGGAGATGCTAAATGACCAAGAAACAAATTATCCCTGTCCTGTACCCGATTTTGGTTTAACTAAACTGAGGCTAAATGCAGGCGAAGTTTACACAATTTCAACCTACAGCTTAGAATTTTTATTAGTCATGGAGGGTGAAGTTGTTATTGAAGATATAGCTTATAAAGCCGGTGATACTGCGCTTTTAACACCAAATGCCAAGCTTTCCGTAAAGGCTAAATTGCCAGCCTTACTGTTCAAGGCCTATGTCCCTAAATAGTTTATTCACAATTGAGGAAAATCATTATTTATAAATAATGAATGAAAACCTTATTTTTGTTTCCTAGGCTTTTTTAAGAAGCTTACCCTTTAAAGTTAAAAACAAAAAAATGAGATTCAATAAGCAAATATTGGTGGCTTTAGTGATAATGATACTTACTAGTGCTTTATACCGTGTATTACCTGGAAGACCTTATGGGTTCGCACCACAAATTGCTATTGCCTTATTTGGAGGATCTTTATTTGCAAATAAAAAACAATATGCTTTTTTATTGCCAATACTTTCTATGTTTATTTCAGACTTATTATACCAAGTATTATTTACTTATCATTTAACCGCCATGCAAGGCTTTTATGAAGGTCAATTATTAAACTATGTATTAATTGCGGGTACTGCTGTATTTGGTTTTGGTTTACAAAGCAATAAATTTTCTAAATATCTTATTGGCTTTTTAAGTGCACCAACTGCTTACTTTTTAGTTTCTAACTTTTTAGTATGGTCTCAAGGCGGAGGATATCATCATGCATTCACAATTACTGGTCTTATACAAACTATGGTAGACGGTTTACCTTTCTATCCTTATAGTGTGGCGGGTACTTTAGTATTTGGAGGCGTTTTATTTGGCTCTTTTCGTGTACTTATACCGAAGTTCAAAGCCATCTAAATTTTAAGTATCTAATAGTAGTTCAACTACTCCTTAGTATTTCAAATATTATTTAGTAGTTCAAATATTATTTAGCAGCTTCATTTAATTCGAAAACTTCATCAATTTTCCAAGGGCCATTGTCGGCAGCCTCTGTAGCTAATACATCACATCTATTATTGTGTGGGTTATCACTGTGCCCTTTTACCCAATGAAATTTTATAGAAAAAGGGGCAGCTATTTTATGATAGGCTAACCATAGGTCTTTATTTTTCTTGCCGCCCTTGAAATCGGTTTTGATCCAATTGTTTAACCATTTTTTTTCTACCGATTCTACTACATATTTGCTATCGGTATAAATATGAATAGGTAGGGTTTTCGTTTTCAAGGCGCTTAAGGCTTTAATCACCGCCAATAATTCCATTCTATTATTAGTGGTTTTACGATAGGCTTCATGTAACTCTTTGGTTTTACCTGCCCACATTAATATTGCACCGAATCCCCCCGGACCTGGATTACCCCTAGAGGAGCCATCGGTATATATAATAATTTTATCCATTTAATTACATAATCAATTGATAATAAGTAGTATAGGTAAATATACGACTGGTACTATTATTTAACTAAAATTAAATTTAATGTGTTTTTCGTACACTTTATTATTTTATCTTTAGTTACTTAACCTAGTAATAACGATTGAATAGAGATTTTGATTGCATGAAAACCAAAACAGTTAAAAAAGAAAATACGATTAAACTTAGCTTTCATCTTAAGTACAAAACCAATTATGGTCAAAGTATTTGGATCTATGGGGATCATCCATTATTAGGTGGAGGGGAATCTCATAATGCCATTCCACTGGTTTATTTAAATGAAACCTACTGGGTATTACATTTGAATTTTCCCAAAACAGACAATGCAGACAAAATAATTTATCATTATTTAATTAAGAAAGATAAGGGGACAGAAATACTAGAGTGGGGGAATGATAAAATGCTTGACTTAGCCTCTTTCACAAATGATGAGTTGGTTTTAATAGATACTTGGAATTTTGCAGGTCAAATTGAAAATGTATTTTATACAGAGCCCTTTACTTCTACTTTATTAAAAGA
>CAIJZF010000189.1 GCA_903825095.1 uncultured Bacteroidota bacterium
CATGAAGACGATCGTATGCCACTTGCCTTAGAAATTTTAGCCAAAGCAAAAGCCAAAGGAGTTAATATTCATTTACCTGTAGATAATATTGTGGCCGATGATTTTAGCAATACCGCGAATACACAAACTTGTGCAAGTGGAGAAATTCCAGATGGTTGGGAAGGTTTAGATGTAGGAGAAAAATCGAGAGAAATATTTGCGAAAGTAATTTTAGCAAGTAAAACTATATTATGGAATGGCCCGATGGGTGTTTTTGAAATGGAAAATTTCCAAGCGGGCACCAAGGCCATTGCAGTGGCAGTAGCGGAAGCTACGCAAAACGGCGCTTTCAGTTTAGTAGGCGGTGGAGACAGTGTGTCAGCCGTTAATCAGTTTGGCTTTAATGACAAAGTAAGTTATGTAAGCACTGGTGGAGGTGCCATGCTAGAATATTTTGAAGGCAAAATACTTCCAGGAATAGCAGCTATTAAAGGCTAAAAGGTCAGTAAAAATAGAATTAAGCCTAAGAACTTGTTAAATTCATCCCTTCAGTCAAGCTGAGGGGATTTTTTTGTCATGTAATTCCGTCATGCGCAAAGTTTGGCATCTGCTTTGCATTATCTTTACAAACAAATACAAAACTATGTTACGCAAAAATTTAGGTTTATTCATTTTCTTAGGTGTTATTGTTATCTTATTTGGAATGGGATGCAATGGCTACAACGGATTAGTAAACCAAGACGAAAATGTGAACCAAACTTGGAACAATGTTCAAAGTGACTATCAACGTAGAGCCGACTTAATACCCAATTTAGTGGCCTCTGTTAAAGGAGAAGCTAACTTTGAAAAAACTACTTTAGAAAATGTAATTGCTGCTCGTGCAAGCGCTACACAAATGAAAGTAGATGCCAAGGATTTAACGCCAGAAAAATTACAACAATTCCAAGCCAATCAAGGTCAGTTATCACAAGCCTTAGGTCGTTTGATGGTAGTTTCTGAAAACTATCCTAACCTAAAAGCCAATGAAGCTTTCCGCGGATTACAAGCTCAATTAGAAGGAACTGAAAATAGAATTAAAGTTTCTAGAAATGATTTCAATGGCGCTGTTGCTGAATACAATAAAAAAGCAAGATCATTCCCTATTAACTTATTAGCAAACGCTTTTGGGTTCAAAACTAAAGAAGGATTTAAAGCAGATGAAGGCGCGTCTAAAGCACCTGAAGTTAAATTTTAACGCATCTCTATAAAGAATTCTTTAATCAAATTTATGTGGAATCCCTTTTCGCTATTTAAAACGAATACAGACAAATTATTGAATACCTCGGACAAGCAAATGCTTGTCCAGGCTATTCAAGCTGCTGAAAAAACAACTAGCGGAGAAATTCGTGTGCATGTGGAAAGCAGAACAAAAAAAGGCGATGCACTTACTAGGGCCACAGAAATATTTTTCAAACAAAAAATGAATGCTACTAAGGAGCGCAATGGCGTTCTAGTGTATGTAGCAGTAGAAGATAGAAAGCTTGCCATCTATGCCGATCAAGGTATTTACGATAAAGTAGGTGTTGAATTTTGGTATAGCCAAGTGCAAGAAATGACGGCGCATTTTAAAGAAGAAAATTATGTAAAGGGCATGTCTGTTGTCATTGCAGAAATAGGCAAGGCGCTTACGAGTCATTTTCCTTATGACCGTGTAACAGATTCCAATGAATTATCGGACGAAATAATGATAGGTAAATAATCAAGCAAGTAGTCCCTATGAAATTAACCAAGCTATTTATTGTTTTTATAATTGCAGTATTTTCTTTTACCTCTGCGGTAGCGCAAAATGTAATTGAAAAACCTAATCCACCTGTTTTAGTAACAGACTTAGCGGGTGTATTAAGCCCAGAACAAAAGCAGGCTCTAGAAAGTAAATTAGTAGCCATTGACGATTCTAGTTCGAATCAAATTGCGGTGGTGATACTTCCTACATTAGACGGCAATCCTATTGAAGAGTATGCTACCAAACTTTTTAGAACTTGGGGTATTGGTAATAAAAAAACCAATAATGGTATTTTATTATTAATTGCCATTCAAGATAAAAAAATACGCATCGAAGTAGGTTATGGTTTAGAAGGAGCCATTCCCGATATTACTGCCAACAGTATTATTGATAATGATATTAAGCCTGCCTTTAGAGAGCAAGCTTTTTATGAAGGCATTGATAAAGCCACAGATGATATTGCTAAAGCTGCTGTGGGAGAGTATAAAGAGAAGCGAGAAAGAAGGACCAAAGAGAAGGGTAGTAATTTGATACTCTTTGTATTTATAGTATTTATTATAGTGGCTATACTTGGAAAGAAAGGAGGTGGTGGTGGTTCTAATATTGGTGGTGGAGGTTTTAGTGATATTGCCACTGGTATGTTATTAGGTTCACTATTAGGCGGCGGTGGTCGCTCCGGTGGCAGTGACTGGGGTGGCGGCGGCGGTGGTGGCTTTGGCGGTGGTAGTTCAGGTGGTGGTGGAGCTAGCGGTGGTTGGTAGTTTTTTCTAGCTTACATTCTTGGTATAACTGCAATCACTATATCCACTAAGTCTTGTTGTCCTTTAGCCTTCTTAGCTTTTAAAATTTCTCCTAACACTTTTGTATTAAAATAAGGATCCGATTGACTGCGATATTCCTTCGGAATACTTTCTCTAAAATTTACAATTAAATCAATTCCCTTTTTAAATTTACTAGCATTGTTTACTTTATTAAGTAATTGTCCAAAGGCGACTGTCATATAAAATTTCTCAGCGGACTGGTCGTTTAAGCTAATAAATTGCTTGGCAATAAAATCAAAAATACTTTCATCTCCGTATTTTGCAAGAATGCCGGTAACAGAAGTATTTAATCTTTTTTTAATTTTTTGAGTGGAAGCCTTGGTGGCAATAGATAGTGCAGCAGAAGAATCCAATTTCTCAAGTGCATCTAAAGCAGCGCCACTTACTATATAAGAAGAGTCTTTAGTTAAAGAGGTAA
>CAIJZF010000190.1 GCA_903825095.1 uncultured Bacteroidota bacterium
GCAAGAATAAGCACCAATGCTAAGAACCGCAAGCGCTAAAAAAATTTTACTTTTCATACTGTATCTGTTTTATTTAAAATGAATATAAATAGGTCTAGGACAAAAATACTAATATAGTTAATAAGGAAAAACAATATTTTGTTAAACAGCGGACTAATTTTCAAGGTCCTCTGTGATCCCATATTCGGGGATATAGCCCTTAAACTGCTTGAAAAACTGCACAATTTTGTATTTATCTGCTTTTTCGTCTGCTGAGGCAAAAAAGGGATCGGCAAAAACCACTCTTCTTTCGGCAAAATCAAAACCCACCATGACAATGGGAATATGGGCGTTTTTGGCAATATGATAAAAGCCAGATCTAAGCTTGGTTACTTTTTTTCGAGTTCCCTCGGGTGAAAGTGCAAGGTGAAAACGCTCTTTTTTATTGAAAATTTCCACGACCTGGTCTACCATATTATGTTTTTGGTGTCTGTCCACTGGGTAGGCGCCTAGGGAGCGTAAAAACCAACCCAGGGGAGGCCAAAAAAGTTCGCTTTTGCCTAAAAAATGTACAAATTCAAAATGCATTTTTTTGCGAACGGCTAGTCCTAAAAAAAAATCAAGCCAATGCGTATGAGGCGCCACTATCATAATTGACTTAGGCAATTCAAAATGAAATTTACCTTCAATTCTCCAACCTCTAATGGTGAACATCCACCAAGCAAGTAATTGTTGCATAATTTATAAAATTGAAGATAACCAAATAATTTAATTAATGAATACTGATAAGCATCATTCATTTATTTTTCTAGCAAACTTGCATTATAATTTGGATCGACCATTTCAGACAAAACGGGAATTAATGTTACTTTAGGAAGCACTTGATTTTGTGCATTTTTTTCATACCATTTGTCATAGTACTTTAATAATATAGAAAAAGCTTCTTTCAATTCGCCTTGCATAATATGTGCTACAGCGTTTTTAGTTTCTAAGCCTCCTAATCTTTTTTGAATTCTTTCGGTGGCCTCTATTAAACTTTGTGCATCAAATTTTCCGTAGCCCTCTAAAATAAAGGCCAGCCTTTGTTCAAAAGGAATAGTCATAAAATAACAAGTACTGTTTCGCATTAAATGAAATAAAGGGGTAGGAATTAAAACGGTTCCTATTCTTTGACTTTCATCTTCTATCCAAATACTATTTTTATTTTTATTTACCTCCCATAATTTTTTAGCTAAAATATTTTCAAACATTTCTTGACTGGGCTGTGGTAATTGTCCAATGGCGCCAAATGCAGAGCCTTTATGATGCGCTAGTCCTTCTAAATCAATTACAGGATAATTTTTATTTTGCAAAGCATGTAAAATTTCTGTTTTACCAGAACCTGTGAAGCCTCCTAAAACTTTTAACGTATAGGGAATATTAAATTGAGCTAGCACCCAATTTCTATAAGCCTTATAACCCCCTGTTAATTGAATTACTTTATACCCATATAAGTCTAATAGCCAGGCCACCGCAGCACTGCGCATGCCTCCTCTCCAACAATGCACATATAGAGTGGGCTTGGTTAAATCCTTGTCTTTTTGAGCAGTAGATATCCAGCTTTCAACGGTTTCAATCATGGAGAGCATCTTATTTCCAAATAATGGTAGGCCCGCTTTAATAGCCGCCTCTCTACTTTGTTTTTTATAAGTAGTTCCAATCATCGCACGCTCCTCATTATCAAATAAGGGAAGGTTCAGGGCAGCAGGTATATGTGCATGTTCATATTCTGCAGGACTTCGCACATCTATTATAATGCTTGAACCAATGCTTGATCCTGCTTCCATTATAAAATCATCAATATTAATTTTTTGAACTGCCATAATTATAAAGTTAACTGCTTTATGGCAGCTTCAAGTGCCTCTATGGAAAAAGCTTTAAAGGGAGCTTGTTTAAAATGAAAACTTTTCGCTTCTTCTAAAGCAATATTTAATTTAAAATTTTCTTGCGCATAGCAAAGGGCCCAATTTTTTTCTTCCCATAATTTTCCCAAATACATTTGTTCTGTTTGGCCAGGCGTTGGAATAAAAATTAATTTTTTTTCAAAAGGTATTAATTCCATTAAAGTGGTATAGCCGCCTCTACAAATAATATATTCAGCGCGCTTAATTTCCATCACTAATTCGGGCGCCGCTAAATGTGCATATAGTTTTGCATTTTTATTTTCCTCTAATAATTTATTGGGCTGTTCTTTAGAAGGGGTGCCTGCAATAACTACAAAGGGGATATCTAAAGTATTGCCTGCTTTCCATAATAAATTTTCAAGTAAGGTTCTTTGTGGCTCGGGTCCAGAAACAATTCCTAAAAAAACAATGGGCACACTATTATTAGTAGTAGTATTAATAGGTGTGTCTATAAGCCTAGATAAGCAACCCATATACCATAAAGGAATACTAGGCTTATGTTTTGGATTGGCTAATATGCCCGATAAATTATTGCTGCCTTCCATATCGGGAATCCAACAAGCCGTAAAACGTTTTAACCATGCATATTGTATTTTTTGAAATAACCTTGTAGCTACTTCAAAATGCATTTGTAAATTTAATTGATGGGTAATAAATACAGAGGGTACCGACTTATGATAAAATCCAAAACGATTATCCGAAACAATTAAATCAAATTCATATTGCGCCTGTGCTTTTTGTAACCATCTGTATTCATATATAATACTATATATAATTTGAGGTAATTGAAAAAGCAAAACAAGGGGAAGAATAAAACCCCATTTAGCATATCGAATGCGGTAGCCTCTTAAGGGTAAAAAATGACAAAAAGGAAGGGCCTCTTTTAAAATAGCCTCATGATAGCCCTCTGTTGCTATATATACTTGATATCCTAATTTTTCAAAGCCTTTGATAAGTGTAATGCACCTAGTGGCATGGCCAAGGCCCCAATCAATAGGAGAAATACAAATAGAAGGTCGTTTCATAAAACA
>CAIJZF010000191.1 GCA_903825095.1 uncultured Bacteroidota bacterium
ACTGTTTCATAAATTTTCCAAACGGTATTCACTAATTTATCGTCGGCTAAATGTTTTTTACCAAATGCAATTTGTGCGGTGAAACGAGGATCGGTTTTTCTTAATACGGCGTGGCCATAACATGGTACTACTTTTCCTGCTGCTAAAGTTTTTTGAACATAGTCTGCAATTTGTGCAGCTGTTGGATCATCGGTTCCTAAAGCTTCTTGCAGTTCAAAAAATCCATGTGATCACTTCTTGATTCGCTAAGCCATGCAAAGGGCCTGCTAAACCATTCATACCCGCAGCATAACTTAAATAAGGATCGCTTAATGCAGAACCAACTAAGTGTGTAGTATGTGCAGATACATTACCGCCTTCATGGTCGGCATGAATGGTCATGTATAAACGCATTAACTCTTTAGTGCTTTCATCTTCAAAGCCCATCATGTAGGCAAGATTACCTGCCCAATCTAATAATCCGTTCGGATGAATATGTTCGTTGTTTTTATATTTTCTTCTGTAGATATAAGCAGCAATTCTTGGTAAACGCGCAATTAAATCCATTGAGTCGTCGTAAGTATATTGCCAGTAATCTTTTTTATTCATTCCTTTCGCATACTCTTGCGAAAATTTAGATTCTGTTTGTAATGCCATTACTGCTGCTACATACATAGTCATGGGATGACTATTTAATGGGAATGCATCAATTACATCAAATACATGTGAAGGCACATGACTTCTTCTTTGCCAATTGTTGGTAATAGCATGTACATCTTCTTGATTGGGAATTTCACCAATCATCATTAAATAAAACAAACCCTCTGGTAAAGGTTCATCCCCTTTAGGTGCTTTAGGTAATTTCGCTTGTAATTCTGGAATGGTAAAACCTCTGAAACGAATTCCTTCTTGCGCGTCTAATAAACTTGTCTCTGTAACAAGACCCGTAATACCACGCATGCCTTGGTAAGCTTGTGCTAAGGTTACTTCACCAATTTTTTTATCACCATGTTCTTTGATTAATTCTTTAATCTCTAAACCAGCTGCAATAGCTTTAGCGCTAAACCTGTCTTTAATTTCTTCCATATACCAAAATATTGTGATTGAAAACCGTTTAAATTTCGGCACAAAGTTAACTCAAAAAAAGGTTTACTTAGCTGCTTTTTTGTACAAATAATATACCACCCATACAAAAATTATATTGGGTATCCAGGCAGCTAACAAAGGGGGTAAATTGCCCTTGGTAGAGAAGATAGTGGAGAACCTATCTGTAATGATAAAAACGGCTGCTATAATGAAGCCTAGTGCAAGGTGGGACCCAGATCCGCCCCTCACTTTATGACCTGCTATGATGGCCCCAATGAGGGTTAGTAATAATACGGTAATGGGGGTAGCGTCCCTCCTATATCTTTCAATTCTTAATTCATTCAATACCTCAGAGCCCCTAATTTCTTCTAATTTAATTTGCTTTATTAACTGAGGGGTAGTTAACTTATCCTTTGTGTATTTGTCTTTTTCTAAATCAATGGGAAGAAAACCAAATTTTTTATGTGTGGAAGAGATGTAGTTTAACTGCTCTCTATTATTAAAAACTTTTCTTTCTATTACTTCAGAAAGCGCCCATTGCTTCGCGACGGTATCCCATAAAATTGTCTCCGCTCTTAAATTATAATTTACCTTATCCCCTTCTACTTTATAAATGAAAAAATTATTTCCTCTTTTAGCAGCTGTATCATATCCGTAAATACCCGCATAAGTAAAAGAGTCTACTTTAAAATAAATATCGGTGGAACTTTGAATTAAGGCATTGTAACTAGAATGGGTGTCTACATAGGCCGCTTCGAAACTTCCTCTGACAATATTGGCTTTAGGAATAAAATATAAATTAGATATCCATAAAAATAAACCTAGAAAAGCACCTCCTATCCAATAAGGTCTTAACCATCTATTATAAGATGTACCGCTAGCAAGTATGGCAATGATTTCAGTTTGCCCTGCCATTTTTGAAGTAAAAAATATAACGGCTATAAAAACGAATAAAGGGAAAAGTAGTGCTATAATATGTGGAATGAACCCAATATAGTAATGCGTGAAAATTTCTCCTGCAGAAAAACCAGAGCGCACAAAATCATCTGTCTTTTCACTTCCATCTATAACTACTGCTATGACAGCAAATAAAAAGATAGAAAAGAAAAATACTTTTAAAAACTTATTTAATATGTACCAATCTAATTTTTTCAAATGATCTTATTAATTGCTTTTTTATAATCTTGATAAAACGCTTTATAATCTTTTACTAATTTGAGCCACCATTGTTTTTTTCCAACTTGAATAATCGCCTGCAATGATATGTTCTCTTGCCTGCCCTACTAACCAAAGATAAAAAGATAGGTTCTGAATACTCGCTAATTGTAAACCTAATATTTCATCTGCCATAAATAAATGGCGCATGTACGCCTTCGTATAATATTGACTCATTTCATTAGGTATACCCGGATCCAAAGGCGTGAAATCGCTGGCCCATTGTTTGTTCTTAATATTAATAACCCCTTGTGAAGTAAATACCATTCCGTTACGACCATTGCGCGTTGGCATCACACAGTCAAACATATCCACGCCTAAATCAATGGCTTCTAAAATATTCCAAGGCGTGCCCACACCCATTAAATACCTTGGTTTATTCACTGGTAAATTTTCACAACATAATTGTGTGAAATCATATAATTCTTGTTCAGACTCTCCTACACTTAAGCCACCAATAGCATTACCCACTGCATTTTTTGAACTAATATATTCGCAAGATGCTTTTCTTAAATCGGCATAAGTACCTCCTTGTACAATAGGGAATAGATTTTGCGTATGACCATATAAATCGGGCGTTTCTGCTAATCTATTAAAGCATTTATCCAACCACAAAT
>CAIJZF010000192.1 GCA_903825095.1 uncultured Bacteroidota bacterium
AGGTAAAAGAGTTGGAAAAGCAATTAGAAGACCAACGCAAACTAGCCGAAGAAATGCGACGAAAAGCAGAACAAGGTAGTATGCAAATGCAAGGCGAAGTGCAAGAATTATTATTAGAAGAACTCCTTAAAACAAGTTTTCCTTTTGACCAAATCTCTGAAGTGGGTAAAGGTGTAAGAGGTGCAGATTGTATTCAACTAGTGCGCAATAGTCTTGGGCAAGAAGCTGGTAAAATTATTTATGAAAGTAAAAGAACCAAGGACTTTAACCAAGAATGGATTGATAAATTAAAAGCGGACATGCGCAGTCAAGGTGCAGACATTGCAGTGATTGTAACACAAACCTTCCCTAAAGAATTAGATCGTTTTGGTGAAAAAGACGGCGTATACATTTGCTCTTTCCAAGAAGTTAAAAGTGTTGCTTTATTATTAAGAAATGCGATTCTAAAAGTCCATGATACTAAAAAGAGTCAAGTGAATAAGGGTGACAAAATGAGTTTTTTGTATGACTACTTGACTAGCAATGAATTCAGCGAACAATGGAAAGCCGTGGGCGAAGGTTTTAGACAAATGCGCTCTAGTATTCAAAAAGAAAGAGACGCTATGGAAAAACTTTGGAAAGCTAGAGAAAAGCAACTTGAAAAAGTATTATTAAATGCGATGCACATTAAAGGATCTATTGAAGGCATTGCAGGTGCTGATGCCATTCACTTAGATTTACTAGAGGATGATACCACCCTTGGACTAGAGGAAGAATAAGCATCTGAGGAAGAATAAGTATCTATGATGGCTTAACTATAAGAAAGAATCTTAGTGATAACAAGTAACGCAGACATAATCATTTCCAAAATGATAGTCTAAACTTACATTGATTTTATTTCCTTTATGTAATATTTCTGCTGGCACAATTCCCCTATCCCCTTTTGTTAATTCAAGGATATTAAAATCCTTTGCAAAATCAATTCCCAATTGTTCATACTTTTTATACATGGCTTCCTTGGCTGCCCATAAAAATGCTAACTGATTCAATTGATCCTTTTCTACCAAACCAGCAATCATTGTTTTCTCCTGGTCATTTAAAAATTTATGCGCCACTTTTGCAATGCGCGGGTGTATGATTTCAATATCTATTCCTACAGGTTTGTCATCTACAGCACAAGCGGCATAACCCTTACAATGTGAAAATGAAAAATGAAAAGGCAATCCAATTATGTAAGGCTTCCCATTATCAGCCATCACCAATTTACTTAAATCTGCCTCAGGCATCATTAATTTAAATAGTAACCTAACGGCTAAATGTTGTGTCCTTCTTTCCTCATTGGCAATGGGCACGGCAAGTTGAACATCTGTTTCAAAAAAAGACGCAGGTTCTTGAATAGACCAAATGGCTAGATGAGCTGTCTCGTTAATATTTTGTTGATAAAAGAAAGGCATTTTGAATTAGATTGCGGTCTGTTTTAAAGACCGAAAATAAACATAAATCGATTAAGATGATATTATCAGATACACGTATACTCGAAGAAATAGCCAAACAAACCATTAAAATTGAA
>CAIJZF010000193.1 GCA_903825095.1 uncultured Bacteroidota bacterium
AGTATAGTACTTTTAATAACTTGTTTTTCTTTTACAATACCTTGGGCAAAACTGCCAATGATAAAACTGAAAACAAATAGCAGCATTAATTGTATTTTTTTCATATCTCTTTTATTTATTATAATTTTATTTTAAAATAGTATTAATCCTTTCTATTGATGGTTAATAATTATCATCATTTATTTCTAACCAATAACCATCTGGGTCTTGCAACCAAATTTGATGCACGCCGTCTACACGCGTAGTAATGGCATTTTTATTACCACTCACATCTTCAAAACTTAGGTGTGCTGCTTTTAGTTTTTCTATAAAGCCTTTAAAGTCAGGCTCTGTATAACAGGTATGCTGGTTTTTATAGTATTCTTTTTTTTCAGTAGCGCCCTGTATAACATGTAACATACTATGATCACTTGTCTTATACCAAATATGTTTTCCATCATGAAAGGGTTCTGCAACAGAATCAAGCCCAATAATTTTACTATAAAAATTGCCTGTTTTTTCCATGTCCATTACAAAAATGGCAGTATGATTTATATGCACTTTCGTGTTTTTTTCTTGCGCAACTAATTGAACTGAAACCATTATCAAAAATGGCAGGAATATTTTTTTCATAAGGCCTAATTTATAAGCCTAAGATACAAAAAACAAGGCGCTGATAAAAGAATGTTTTATGAACTAGTTTTTACGCTTTAGAGGCTTATCAAACATATCCAATTTATCTTGTATAGGATTGTCAGAAATGGATGCTGCTTGTAGTTTATTGGCTCTTGAAACCGGGGTACTGCTACCAATAGCATTGGACTTATAGGCTACAGGGCCAATAATATTGAGTGCTTTATTTAAATAAGTTTCATTAGGGTCGCCCAATAATTTATAAGGAAGAATATCGTCTGTAAGCGCATAGTCTGGTAAAAAACCATTCACTGTTCCGTAATCGGATTGGTCTTGGGAATTTAATATTTTAAAAGTGATGGGTTGTAAACCATAGTTCCATCTTTTGGCATTATCGGTAATAGTAAAAGAACCCACATTTTTTCCATAAGTATGTTCGCCAATTAAAATGACACTCATAAATGGTTTTAAATTATTAATGATAAGCTCACTAGCTGAAGCAGTGCCAGTAGAAGTTAAAACAAAGACTCTATTTAAAGAACTAATATTATTGGCCTCCATTTTAAAATTAGTAAGAAGAGCCGCAGCTCCGTATTGTTTTATGACTTCTTTTGTATAAGCATCGTTATACTGTCTTTTATTCATCACCTTATCTACTTTACTTGCTAAGTCCTTCACTATTAAAGTGGTTAATAAATCTGAATTGGTAACATAACCACCTCCATTATATCGAAGGTCAATGACTAGCTCGTTCACTCCTTTATCTTTAAATCTGCCAAATACAGCCCTTAAGCTATCATCAAAACTTGTTAAAAATTGCAAGTAGGCAAAATAGCCCACTTTTTTGCCTGCCCAATTAATTACGGTGTCTTGTAAAATGGGATTGGTTTGCAATTCAACTTTAGTTACGGTTACAGTTTTACCTGTACTACTAAATACTTTATTATTATATGTACCTAGTCCTAATCTTAAAGTTTGATTTTGTAATACTGAATTATAATTAGAGGTAGTGACAGTTTGATCATCTACAGACAAAATAATATCTCCTCTTTTTAATCCATTTTTTTCAGCAGGACTTCCTTTTAATACATAGGCTATCACCAAGGCCACATTTACTTTTGCATCATCGGCGTAAAAAGCACTCACCCGAATACCTAAGACGGTATTAATACCATTTAATTGGTTAATTAAATTAGCGGAACTGCTATCTATCCATGAAAAACGGTCCGTGGTTTTATAATCATATAAAATACTATAAAAATAATCCATGGGATTACTGCTGGTATTGGTTTTGGCAATGGCTGGCATTTTATCGGTCCATAAATAATAGGCCGTCATATTCTCGTGTATCCAGGTATTAACATCGGTATTGGTAATTTTTGGCGAAGTCGAATTGTCTACTACAGGTGTTTCAGGAATGGTCGTAACCGTTTTATTACAAGCCATTGTACTCATTATTAAAATACCTATAAGTAATTTTCTGAATTGCATGTTAGTTTGTTTAACTTCTTAAAATTAAGAAATTTATATGGTTCTAGGTTCTAATTAACTTAATTTTGTGAACAATAGAATTGGTTCTAGGCAACCAAAAAATATAAAACAAGAAATGAAAAAAATACTCTACACTTTACTGCTTTTAAATTTCTTTTTTTCAGCGCATGCGCAAAAAGCAAATAGCTATACTAAGTCTATTAATGATTGGCATAAAGCGCGCATTGCCGATTTAAAAACACCCAACGGTTGGTTAAATTTAGAAGGCCTTTTTTGGTTACATAAGGGAACAAATACTTTAGGTAAAAAAGAAGGCAGCGATTGTAGGTATGACAATGCTTCATTTCCAGCAGTATTAGGTTCTTTTATTTATGAAGGCGATTCTGTATTATGGATGAATAGTGCCAACACTACTATTAAAGTGAACGGCGTATTAGTAAATGGAACAAATCCTGTAAAGGTTTTTTCTAAAGAAGAACAAGCTATTACTATGTCATGGTCACATTATACATGGACGATTATTAAAAGAGAAGATAAAGTGGGGGTAAGATTTAGAAACTTAGAAGCTAAGACCTTAACTGGCTTTAAAGGTATTGAACGCTTTAAGATTGATTCTAATTGGCGCTTCAAGGCAACCATGGTGGCGCCTTCACAAAATGTATTAATGATTACCAATGTACTTGGTCAAACTACTCCCACAAAAACAGCAGGTAAATTATTATTTACAATTAATAATAAAGAATACAGCTTAGATGTGATTGACGAAGGAGGTCCAAAATTATTTATTGTATTTGCAGATGAAACTGCAGGTAAAACTACTTATGGAGCAGGACGATTTATCGAAATACCTAAACCAGATGCTTTGGGGAATACAGAAATAGATTTCAATATTGCTTATAATCCTCCTTGTGCCTTTACTGCCTTTGCTACTTGCCCATTACCCCCTGCGCAGAATAGATTAAAAATTGCCATTCCTGCAGGCGAAAAAAATTATGGTAATCACTAGTTGGTCCATTACCTTTGAAAAGAGATGAACCAAGATTCAACCATATCACCCACAATTGCCATAGTAGGCCTGGGTTATGTAGGCCTGCCACTTGCTGTAGCCTTTGCTAAGAAGTATGCAGTAATTGGTTTTGATATTAATGAAACGCGGGTAAAGGATTTACAAAACGGCAAAGACATTACATTAGAATGTAGTGCAGAAGAAATTCAAAACGCAGGTAATTTAATTTTTACTGCTTCTTTAAAAGATATTGCGGAGTCGAATATATTTATTGTAACAGTGCCAACTCCGGTAGATGCAGACAAGCGCCCTAACTTAAAACCTTTATTAGAAGCAACTGCTATGATAGGTGCTGCTTTGAAAAAAGGGGACTTGGTTATTTATGAAAGTACAGTGTATCCTGGTTGCACAGAAGAAGACTGTGTTCCTGTTTTAGAAAAGCAAAGTGGTTTAGTTTTTAATAAAGATTTTTATTGCGGCTATTCCCCTGAAAGAATAAATCCAGGTGATAAAGTAAATACACTTACAACTATAAAAAAACTTACATCGGGTTCTACACCTGAGATAGCTAATATGGTAGACACACTTTATGCCAGTATTATAACAGCAGGTACTTTTAAAGTGTCTAGTATTAAAGTGGCAGAAGCGGCTAAATCAATTGAAAACGCACAGCGTGATATAAATATTTCTTTTGTCAATGAACTCGCACTCATTTTTGATCGAATGAATATTGATACACATGAGGTATTAGAAGCCGCTGCTACTAAATGGAATTTTTTACCTTTTAAGCCAGGCTTAGTGGGTGGGCATTGTATTGGAGTAGACCCATATTATTTAGCGAGTAAGGCTACAAGTTTAGGGTATCATCCGCAAGTAATTTTATCGGGAAGAAATGTGAATGATCAAATGAGCAGTTTTGTAACTGAAAAATTAATTCAATTATTAAATACCAGTGGCCTTGCTGTTAAAGGAGCGAAGGCTTTAATATTAGGAGTGAGTTTTAAAGAAAATTGCCCTGATATTAGAAATTCAAAAGCCTTTGAAATATATAGCCAGCTTAGCGCTGCGGGCATGCAGGTAGATGCCTTTGACCCTTATGCCAATGAGGTAGAAGTAAAAGCTAAACATAATATTCAATTAGTGAAAGACTTAGGCAAATATGACGCGATAGTGCTTGTGGTTGCACATGCGTTTTTCAAGTCATTAGATTATGCAAGCCTGAAAGCTTCTAATAAAACAATTATTTACGATACCAAGGCCTTCTTGGATAGAAGCATTGTTACTGCAAGATTGTAATACTTACTTTGTATTACTATTTACAAAAAAATAAATAGCTGCTACTTAAGATGTACTATTACCTACTGAGGATGATAAGTACGCTCTGCATTTTTTAGCACTTCGTTTTTATCTAAGGTCATTTTTTTCACCTGCTGCGCCTGATACATGGCACGTTGGTCGGCATAATGCTTGTCTCCTTTATTAGAACTTGCTCCAAAAGTATTTACGGTTTCAATCAAAGGCAAACTGCCATCTTTAGGAAAGCGAACAAATCCAATATAAGCGTCACCACTATTCATTTTTCTTTGTCCAGTACCATAGGGTTGAGTTTGCACTGCTGCAAGTACATCGGGCATTCCACCTTGTGGCCAGTTCTCATCCCCTCTTACCAGTCTTTGCATTTCACCTAAGTTCACGTCCAATCGATTATAATTTTTCATTAAAAAATCATAAATGTATTGGTAGGTAGCAATGGCTTCTTGCATGGTTAATTTATCATCCTTTCTTCCCTCCATTAATTTAGGAATTTCATAATAAGCTAAATTATAAATAAGCGCCCCATTACTTTCAGGATTGGTATTGTGGTCCCAAGTCTTCAACGCTTTTATAATGGGCGCAAGGGTAGGATATTTATTTTCATCTACTAAAAACATAGTATCTGCTGTAAAGCCATAAGGAAATAAAATAGTAGAGGGTAATTGACGATCAAATTTTATTCGCTTTAAATCGGCGTAAGAAATTTTATCTAGAGGGTCTATTAAGTCTTTGGCACGACGACTTCTGTTGTCGTGGTATAATTCATAACCATCTTTAGGATCAAAATTCTTAGGATCTAAATTTTCATTTTCTGCAGTGGCTAAAAAGGGAGAGTGATTCATGTTTATTAAATA
>CAIJZF010000194.1 GCA_903825095.1 uncultured Bacteroidota bacterium
AAATAGCCAATAGCTTTAATAATGGTATTGAGTATTTTAATACCTATGGAGGTAACCCCGTTTCAATGGCAACTGGCTTGGCTGTATTAGAAGTTATTAAGAAAGAAGGTTTACAAGAAAATGCATTGCAGGTAGGTAATTATTTATTGGAAGGTATGCGTGCACTTATGCATACACATTCCATTATTGGAGATGTAAGAGGTTCGGGTTTATTTATTGGACTAGAGTTAGTCAAAGATAGAGTGACCAAAGAGCCCGCCACGGAGGCCATTAAGCTAGCGGTTGAAAGAATGAAGGATAAAGGTTTTTTAATGGGTGTTGATGGACCTTATAATAATGTGTTTAAAATTAAACCTCCCATTATTTTCTCTATGCAAAATGCAAAAGACTTACTTACTAATTTAGATACCGTATTAGCTTCTTTATAAAAATGACTTAGGTCTTTATAAAAAAATGCCCTTTTTACTATTGTTCCAAAGTTTTTAATTCGCTTGCCTTTTTAGACCTCACATTATAAATAACAGAACGTGCTAGTTCGTCGTATTTTACTACTTTAAGTAAGGCTCCTTCTTTGTCGTAATAATGAGATTCAATTGAATACTGTTCATCGTATGCATAAAGTACATAAGTAGTTTTTGTAGAATCTATCAACTGCCCAATTTTTTCATTGTTTTTTAAATAGCCGGGTGCTGTAGTACAAGCGCCTATAAAAAATAGTAAGCATAATGAAAAAGTAAAATGTAAAACAACAGTTCGCATATTGAATTCTTTATTCAATCGTATTTTAATACTACTAATTTAAAAAATAACCCTTGTAATACAGAGACTACAAGGGTTATTTTTAATAATACATATAATTTATTAAGCAGTGGCTGCTTTTCTATTTTTCATGTATATATTTAATCCAATAAAGGCAACAATTAAAATTAATGGAATCATTAAAGTGGCGTTGATGACTTCAGGACCTGCTAATTTTTTAGCCTCGTTGGTAACTGCTGCTAAGTCTGCATCTGCAGTGCCTACTGGTATATTTGCATTCACTAATTTATCATAGAAATCGCTCATAAATATCATATAAACAGATACAGCGAACATACCCGCACCACCCATTAAGTTAATGCCTACAGCACCTGTCTTAGGTAAGTTTTCAGAAACAAAGCCTAACATGGTTGGCCAGAAATAACATACGCCAATGCCGAAAAGAATAGCGCCTGCAAATAACATATTGCCAGTACTGTGCCCTAATAAGTATAAACCAGCAGCAGCTAAAATAGCCGATATTAATAATACACCTGAAGGAGAAAATTTATGGACCACCGGACCTGCAAAGGCACGGCCAATCACCATAATTCCTGTTTCAATAGTTAATAACAAAATAGCATTGTCACTCACATTTTTCAATAGTATATCAATCCATTGTCCAGTAAACAATTCCGTGATGGCAGTTCCGAACATACATATAATCATAAAAATAAAAAGAGGATTTAATAAACTCTTATACATTTCTGATGCAGATACACCACTTGATACACGCTCTGTTTCAGGAAATTCTAATTTAGAAAAGAAGTAACCATATAAAATAGTAGGAATTAGCATCATGCCTACTTGTAAATTTGTACCTAATCCTATTTTATTAAATAAGAATACAATTAAAGTACCAATTACAATACCTCCAGGGAACCATAAGTGAAAGTGGTTCAATTTAGTAGTTTTGTTATTTGGATATAAAGCCGTTACTAAAGGATTACAAGAAGCTTCTACAGTACCATTGGCAATACCAATTAATAAAGTAGAGAAAAATAAACTCCAGTAACCTGTAGCATAAATAGTAAGTACAATACCAGCTAAATGAAATATAAAGGCAAGCACTAATAAGCGCTTCATACCAATAATATCTACAATGGTACCACCTACTAACATCGCGAGTGGAAAGCCCCAGAATGCAGTAGCTGCAATGGTACCCAATTGCGCATTAGTTAAATGAAAATCAATGCCTTGTTGGCTTAGTACCCCAGCTCTAATTCCAAAGGAAAGAGAAGTGACTAATAAAGCCAGGCAGCTTGCAACAAATAGCCTGTTGGCTTGAATGTTTTTTGACATAATCGTTAGTTTTTTGGTTTGGTCTTTAAAAAGCGAACTTGAATATAAAAAAATTTATTGAAAAAACATTAAATTACAGAGAACTTGTACGAAATATAAACCCTTTTCACTTAAAATTAAAACCATGAAACAACTAGTATCTATCTGTTTGATTAGTTTATTATTTGCTTGTACTACGAATAGTAAATATGACACCATCATAAAAAACGGATTAGTCTATGATGGTAATGGAGGCGCTCCTTATAAAGCCGACCTTGCTATTAAAAATGATACTATTGCTTTTATTGGCGATTTATCTAAAGAGTCTGCCAACAATGTAGTTGATGCAAAAGGCATGGCTATAACGCCTGGTTTTATAAATATGTTAAGCTGGGCACCTACCTCTCTTATTATAGATGGTAATTCTCAAGGGGATATTAGACAAGGGGTTACTTTAGAAGTATTTGGCGAAGGGGGAAGTATGGGCCCTTTGAACGCGAAGATGAAAAAATCTATGGAAGATGATCAAACAGGACCAGATAAACTTCCTATTCCTTGGAATACTTTAGGAGAGTACATGCACTATATGGAAAAAAAGGGGATCAGTTGCAATATCGCTTCTTATGTAGGAGCTACTACTATTCGTGAGAATATTATTGGAGAAGACAATCGTGCTCCCACACCTGCTGAATTAGAAAGCATGAAGGGCTTAGTAAAACAAGCCATGGAAGAAGGTGCATTGGGTGTGGGTAGTTCTTTAATTTATCCTCCAGCTTTTTTTGCAAAGACAGAAGAGCTCATTGAATTATGTAAAGCTGCTGCACCTTATGGTGGTGGTTATATTTCACATATGCGCAGTGAAGGCAATAATTTTATTGAAGCGGTGAATGAATTAATAACCATTGCTAAAGAAGCCAAAGTGCATGGAGAAATTTATCATTTAAAAGCAGGAGGTGTAAATAATTGGCCTAAAATGGATTCTGTTATAAAATTAGTAGAAGCTGCAAGGGCTGCTGGCATTGATGTTGCTGCCAATATGTATACTTATCCTGCAGGTGCTACAGGTATGACGGCTGCTATGCCTCCTTCTTTACAAGATGGTGGTTTTGGAAAATTATGGTTGCGTTTACAAGATCCGAAAATAAGAGCAGAGATGATAAAAGCCATGAAGACCGATGCAAAGGATTGGGAAAATTTATATTATGGAACAGGTGGTGCAAGTAAAGTTTTATTACTTGGATTTAGAAGAGATTCATTAATAAAGTATTCTGGAAAAACTTTAGCAGAAGTGGCTAAAATAAGAAACACCACACCAGAAGATTGCGCTATTGATTTAATTATTCAAGATAGTAGTCGTGTAGAAGTAGCTTATTTTTTAATGAGTGAAGAAAATATAAAAAAACAAATCGTACTTCCTTGGGTAAGTTTTGGATCTGATGCAGAGTCGGCATCAACCGATCCAGTCTTTATGAAACAAAGTACACATCCTCGTGCTTATGGAAATTTTGCACGCGTGATTGGTCATTATGTAAATGAAGAAAAAGTAATGACTGTAGAAAAGGCCATCAATAAGCTTTCTAAAGTTGCAGCTACAAGTTTACATATTCAAAAGCGTGGTGAATTAAAAGTGGGCAACTATGCTGATGTACTGGTTTTTGATCCAAGCAAAATTAAAGACCATGCAAGTTTTGAAAAACCAAGACAATATGCAACAGGTATGTCACATGTTTGGGTAAATGGTGTGCAAGTATTAAAAGAAGGCGAACATACCAATGCTAAACCTGGAAAATTTGTAAAAGGGCCTGGGGCAAAAATCTAGCGTAGCCATTTGCTATTACAAACTAGCTAAGGCTGTCTCTAAATCTTGCAATAAGTCATCCACATTTTCTATGCCCACAGAATAGCGAATTAAACTTTCGGGTATACCCAATAATTTTCTTTGGGCCTCGGTTAATTCCACATGGCTAGTGGTTCTTGGGGGACCGGCTAATGTACTCACCGAGCCTAGGCTTGCTGCCAAATGCACTAATTTAAGCGTAGTTAATAGTTTTTTAACATGCTCATAACCACCGTCTAAAGCAAAACTCATAATGCCTCCAAAGCCCGACATTTGTTGCTTTGCAATAGCATGACCCGGATGGGTAGGAAGACCAGGATAAAATACATCGGATACTTTTGAATGCGCTTTTAAATAATGAGCAATTTTTAAAGCAGAAGCATTTTGTCTTTCAATTCTTAATTCTAAAGTTTTCATGCCTCTAGCAATCATATAAGCAGGATCGGCTTGTAAACTAGCACCGTTAATTTCTCGATACTGATAAATTTTTTGTACCAATTCTTTTTTACCTGCCACAACTCCTCCCATGGCGTCGGAGTGACCACATAAAAATTTAGTAGCACTATGTATGACTAAATCCGCACCTAGTGCTAAAGGGTTTTGATTAATAGGGGTAGCAAAAGTATTATCAACCACTACAATGGCACCTACTTTTTTAGCAGCAGCAGCTAATCTTTTAATGTCTACTACTTTTAAAGTAGGATTCGTGGGTGTTTCTAAATACACTAGGTCACAACCTTTCGCAATTTCTTTTTCGAATAAATCAAAATCGGTAGTGTCACATAACTGTACATCTACATTATACAGTGGTAGAAAATCTAAAAATATTTTACTCGTTCCGCCATAATTATCTTTTTGAGATACTACTCTTTTACCCGTAGTTAAAAAAGTATAGAGTGTATTACTAATAGCCGCCATGCCCGTTGCAAAAGAAGTCGCTGCTTCAGCACCTTCTAGTAATCTAATTTTCTCTTCTAAAACAGCCACTGTTGGATTGGTGTTTCTGCTATAAATATAACCTTCGGCCTTGCCTAAAGAAACTTCATGCCAATGATCTACATCATTATAAGCAAAGGCCACACTGTTTACTATTGGTGAAGTTACCGCACCACTTACATTTAAATCGCTTTCTCCACCCCAAACCGATGTAGTACTTTTTTTAAACTTAGAAAAATCCATTGACTATTATTTATTTCGTTATTTAGTTAGTTATTTTTTATAAAGATTGTCTTTCTGTTTTTTTATAGTTTTCTATTTTATATTTTTTATAAAATATATAGCTACTAATTTTTTGCTAATGAGACTCCATCCATTTCTACTGTTGTTACTTTTCCTTGCTCATTCAATCTAAAATTAAGTCCAGTTTTGCCATACCATTTTTTATTCCATGCTAATTGGAATGTATCATAATTCCAATGCGAAACAATGCCTTTGCCTAATTTAATATTTTCAGCAACCAGTGTTTCATTTTCAAGTGTAATGCTAATGCTTCCAAATAGTGGATCGGTATAAGTGCCTACATAGGCTTGCAAAGGCAGTGAGGGCTTGGTGTTCAGCACTCTAGTTGCCTC
The DNA here is from genome assembly GCA_903825095.1 of uncultured Bacteroidota bacterium. The sequence continues at coordinate 5,488 of CAIJZF010000194.1, forward strand.
TTCAGCTGCATTAGCCTCAGCAGCCTTAGCTCTTATGTTTCCATATAAGGTAAGAAA
>CAIJZF010000195.1 GCA_903825095.1 uncultured Bacteroidota bacterium
ACCCGTATTTTTTTGTAGCTCATACCTTAATTCAGTAATCCAACGCATACTTGGTATGCTAGGTAAATTAATACTTCCTGCCAATGCTTTTTTAAATGTTCCATTAACAATAGACACTGTGTTTTCAATATGCAGCCCATCTAAAGGATGCGGATGAATATCTAAATTAAATTCAGCCCCTATTAATTTAGCATCTTGTTGATGATAGGCGAATGCATAATAATCTTTGGCAGAGTTATTAATAATAGAGTCTCCGCCATGCACTCCAATAAGCTTTTGATAAAATATATAATTAGTAACATTATTATAAAAGGCGTTTCCTGTAAAAGATATATGCTCGTTACTCCATTCCAGGCCGGCATCAAATTGTAAGCTTTTCTCGCTTTCTAAATTCGTATTCCCATACTCGTATCTATTGGTGCCCTCATGCGCTCCATTACTACCCAACTCCGCTAAATTAGGGGCTCTATAACCTCGGGCAATATTGAATTTAAAAATTAAATCGTTGGTAGCCTCGTAAGTCATACCCAAGGATCCTGCAATATCTCCATAGTTTTTTTGAAGTCCATTGAACTCTATTCCTTTTTTATCTATTCTAGCTCCACCACTAAAATTTAATTTTCCTACATGTTTCTGCGTATAAAAAAACAAACCTACTTCTACCGATTTATATTCAGGTATTAAAGTCTCTACTCCTTTATTTTTATTATTTTGTTGTAAGCCGTTCACACCAATAGTATGTTTCCAATTATTGGTTTCTGGAAGCAAGTATTGAAAAGAATAATTTAAAGTACCTAAATCGAAGTATAAACTTTTTTCTGTTGGTATTTCAATATTACCAAACTCCTGTCTTTGATTTCTTTGATACGCTATATTGGCTTTTAACTTTCCCGTTCCCCAGTTAATACTATTATCTAATATATATTTTGTGTGTTGAATATATTGATAAGGAATATTGGGTGTAGTGGAATTAAAATCGGCGTCGGTGGCAGGAACTTCAACAATTGAATTTCCTAATGCACCATTCATAATTACATCCTTGGTAAACTGTCCTAAATTATTTCTTCGTCCTTCAATCATGCCTAGCTTTTGACTAAACTTATTTACAATGAAATGAGAATAGCCCCAATCTTTTTCTATACCTACAAAGCCTCCTCCATTTAATTCAGAGAATTTTGAATTGTATACATAACCATCATATTTATTTTTATAATCAGCTGCTTTTTTACTACTAGCATTCAATCCCCATACCAAACCATTTTTATTACCTGCAATATCGAAATGATAGCCTTGTAAATTATTATTAGATTGATAATTACTAAATACATTACCTCTTAAAGCCCCTTCCGCCACGGGCACATTCGAAGTAATATTGATAACCCCCGACAAAGCTTCACTACCATAAATAATGGAGGCAGGCACTTTTAAAACTTCTGTTCTGGTTACATTATACTCATCAATTTCAATACCATGTTCATCGCCCCATTGTTGTCCTTCTTGTTTTACGCCATCGTTCAAAACCACCACCCTATTGTATCCTAGGCCTCTTATAATAGGTTTGGATATAGCCGGGCCCGTGCTTAACTGCGTTACCCCAGGTGTTTTAGAAAGCGCATCAATTAAATTGGTAGAGACGCCTTTAAAAAAATCTTCTTTCTTAATAATGCTAATAGGAGTGGGTGTTTTTTTACTAGAAGTGGTTCTTAAAAAACTGGTGACCGTTACATTAGTATTCTCTAGCACTGTGTGATTCAAGAAAAAGTCTTTCTCTAAATTAGTTGGAATACTTAAACTAATAGTTTGTAAACTAAATCCAATATAACTTACCTCAATAATATAGTTGCCTGGTTTTATATTAATTTGATAAATTCCTTTAT
>CAIJZF010000196.1 GCA_903825095.1 uncultured Bacteroidota bacterium
CTTGAACGAATGATTAAAAGAGATAAGTATAAACCTTATGCCGATATCATTTATTTTGAGATGGCAAAACTAGCTATTCAAAACAAAGCCAATGCCAAAGCCAATGATTGGTTAATTCAATCTATCAAGACCAATAGAACCAACATAAAGCAAAAACAAAAAGCTTTTGAACTATTAGGAAACATAAGCTACTTAAATAATAAATATAGTATTGCTAAACTAGCTTATGATAGCCTGCAAACTGTCTTAAAAACAAATCCTAACTACGAAACCATTCAAGCTAGAAAAAAATGGCTAGGTACCATTAGTACCAATGAAAAAATAATGTTAGCGCAAGACAGCTTACAATATATATACCAATTAAATCCTGGGGCTCAAGAAGCTCAATATAAAAATTGGCAAAAAAGGATTCAATTTGAAAATGAATCTTTAAAAAACATTTTTACAGATAAAACGCCTATTGCAATTTATACACCTGAAACACCTAGCAGAAATAATTTTAGCAATGCTGATAACAGCAGTAGTAATTTTTATTTTGACAATAAGTCGGCACTAGTGCAAGGCAAACAAAACTTTAGTCAAAAATGGGGTCAAAGACCCAATGTAGATGGATGGAGAAGAAAAGCAAGCCTAATGAACACGGCCAGCAGTATAAGCAATCAAGACCCATCAATGACTGCGTCTCAAAATATGAATACGAATAAGGATTCATTGCAAAAAATGGACTTAAGCAAGGATGGAAAAGGAAATGGAGATGGGAAAGCGAATGAGAAGGGCAATGGCTATTCAATGATTGAAGATGGAATCGCTTATATAAAATCTAAACAGGATGGGAACAAAGCTGCTTTAACCAATGCAGAAACCTTTTTATTTGAATTAAACGATTTCGATAGAGCCTATCCCCTATATCTTAAAGTAATTGCAAATAATATTGACAGCAGCATGACCGAAAGAGCTATGTTGGATTTAGCCAGTCATTACTTGCATGAAAATTTAAACGAAAAATCGGATAGTATAATAAAATTAGTAGAAGATAGGTTTCCAAAAGGTTTTTATGCCACTAAGAAAAAAGAGGCAAGCTTTAAAAAGTTAAAAGAAGGGGATGTACTTAATGATTATAAAGAAGCTTATTTCTTGTCACAAATAGGCAATTGGGAAAGTCTTGCCACTTTATCGCCGCAATTAAATACCAATTTAAGAAGAACCAAATGGTACACCCCCTTTAAGTTTATACAAGTTAAAATGTATGCGCAACAAAGAATGGATAGTAACGCCATTGTTTTATTAGATTCCATTGTACTTCAAAATACCAATGAAAAACTAAGAGATAGGGCTAAAAATATAATTGAAGAGTTAAAAAATAGAAAACAAACAGAAACCTATTTAACTAACTTAAACCTAAGCAAAGAAATACTAGATACCACTGCTCTAGTAAATGCGACCCCTTCAAATACGTCCACTTCTACGAATTTAAATGAGGATATAAGCAAGCTAAACAAAAAAGAGATTGCCAATAAAAAAGATAATTCTATAAATAAGGATGCATCTAGTATTAAGGATACCGCCATTTCTAAAGTAATTCCAACAGCACCCGTAATTCCAACATTAGCCTTCACCAATGATAGTAGTGAGCAACATTATTTTGCTTTTGCTACTCAAAAAGTAAGTGCCGCTTTTGTAAAGGAGATGCAAACCGCCTTTAACTATCTGAATAATGATGAATTTACAAAAGAAAAATTAAATGTAACTTACGTACAGTTTAATGAGAGTAGCTATATTGTTTGGATTGGCCCCTTTGAAAACAGCCAGCTAGCTAAAAATTATATGAATAAAATAAAGCCTAGGCTGAGCACGGAAATAATATCATTTGTACCTTCGAAGCAATATGAGATATACTTATTAAGCAAGTCGAACATACTGCTTATAAAAGACGAGGCCGATTTGAAACAATATCAGCAGTTTATGTTTAAAAATATTTATAAACCTTAATTAAAATAGTAGTGAGCCAAGATTCAAATAAGCCTAAGAATTGGGTACGCCTTTTTTGGAAATACTATTTTATTTCTGCAGGTGTATTTTTATTATTTATTTTAATGTTGAACTGGGGATGGATTGGAGATATGCCCGACTTAAATGACATTGAAAACCCTACAGCCTCTTTAGCCAGTCAGGTTTATGCGCAGGATGGCACACCCATGGGTAAGTTTTATTTAGAGGACCGTATTACGGTAAAGTATAGAGATATAAGTCCCTATTTATTACAAGCATTGGTAGCTACAGAGGATAAAAGATTCTATGACCACTATGGAGTAGATGGAGAAGGTCTTATAAGAGCGATTGCCTTTTTAGGCAGTCAAGGTGGCGCTTCTACCATTACTATGCAAACCGCTAAAAATTTATTTACCGATAACTGGAGTACCAAAAACAAATTGCTTCGTGTTATTCAAAAAATTAAGGAAAGTATAATAGCTATTAAACTAGAGCGCAATTTTACCAAACAAGAAATTATTACCCTTTACTTAAATACCGTTCCTTTTAGTGAAAATGTATTTGGAGTTAGTAATGCTTCAAGAACTTTTTTCCAAAAAGAGCCAGACCGTTTAACGGTGGAAGAAGCGGCCTTATTAATAGGCATGATTAACGCGCCTACCAAATACAATCCGAATAAAAATCCTAAGCTGGCCTTAGAAAGAAGAAACTTAGTGATTAGTAGAATGGCAGGACAAAAATATATTAGTCCAGCCCAAGCGGAGGAACTAAAAAGCCTGCCTATTGCCACCAATTTCAAAAAGCTGGACCAGAACAATGGCCTTGGCCCCTATTTTAGAATGACTTTGGGTGAGTACATGAAAAAATGGTGTAAAGAGCATAAAAAAAATAATGGCGACGCATACGATTTATACAGAGATGGTTTAAAAATTTATACCACTATTAATCCTAGAATGCAATTGTATGCAGAACAAGCTGTCGCCCAGCATATGTCCTATTTACAAAAAGAATTTAACCAACAAGCAAATATTAAATCGGGTACGATTTGGAAAGAGTTTAGTGCGCAACTAGAACTAGCAGTAAAACAAACAGACAGATGGAAGAATTTGAAAAAAGAAGACATGGAGGATGCTGCTATTAGAAAAACTTTCAACGAGCCCCTACCTATGCGTGTTTTTGCTTGGAATAAAAACCGCTTTATTGATACCATTATGACTCCTTATGATTCTTTAAAGTATCATAAGCAAACTTTACAAACCGGATTTTTAGCCGTAGACCCTTTCACAGGAGAAGTAAAAGCTTGGGTAGGTGGTGTAGACTTTAAAACCTTCAAATACGATCACGTTAATATTAATACAAAAAGACAAGTAGGTTCTACCATTAAACCTTTGTTGTATTCTTTAGCCATTGAAGAAGCTGGCTTTACACCCAATACCATTGTGCAAGACATACAACAAAATTTTGACGGTTATGGTATGGTGCCGAATACTCCTAAAACTTGTACATTCCAGTCTATTCCTATGGCACAGGCTTTAGCTGAATCAAGAAACTGTTCCTCGGCCTATATCATGAAACAGATTAATGGCAAGAGCAATGAAGCAGCTAAACAGTTTGTAGAATATTTAAAGAAGTGTAATATTAAATCTGATATACAACCCTATCCCTCTATTGCTTTAGGTGCTGTTGAAATTTCATTATTCGAAATGGTGCAAGCCTATACTATGTTCCCAGGAGCAGGTTATAATGCGCAACCCTTTTTTATTAATAGAATTGAAGATAAGAATGGTAATGTCTTAGAAAGCTATTCTCCTCAAAGAAGAAAAGTAATTAGTGATGTAACTGCTTACTCTGTTGTAAGTATGATGCAAGGTGTTATTCAAAAAGGAACAGGAAGAAGCATGTATTCTTACGCTGTACCTACTCAATCTATTGCAGGAAAAACTGGAACCACCAATGACAATAGCGATTTATGGTTTATGGGATATACCCCACAATTGTTAGCAGGTGCTTGGGTGGGTTGTGATGACCGTTATATAAGATTCTCCGATAATTATTTTGGACAAGGGGCTCATGCCTCCCTACCTATCTGGGCTTATTTTATGAGCAAAGTAGCTGCCGACCCTGCTTGTAATTTAGATCCCAATGCAAGTTTTGAAAGACCATTGAGTATGGCTAGTGACTTCAATATAGATTTTATTTCAAAAGATAGTACAGGTTTAGAAGCGATGGATGATATTATTAATACAGAAGACATTAAAGCAGAATCGGATTATACATTACCCGATGCTGAAATAGCTAGCCCTATTAAAAATAATCTACCTGTAAAAAATATAGCTCCTAATAAAACTACGCCTCCAATAAAAAATAATTCTAAGGATACTAAATCTAAAGATACAAAGCCAAAGGCGAATAAAGAAGCTGCAAAACCCAAAGCAGTCTTTCCTAAAAAAAAGAACTAACGCGTATTTTTTAAGGAATAGAAAATAGAGAAATGGTGGTATAAATTTCTTTGGAAAAAAGCATTGCCATACTGAATAGTCACACGAGGTAATTTTAATCCAAGTCCTGCACTAAATCCATTGAACCAATTTTGCTGGTTTTGTATGTTTAAATCAAAGCGTCTAAGAAAATTATAGCCAAAGTCAAGACTTACTTGTTCTCCAATATTCGCTTCAGCTCCTATTATAACATGATTGAAAATATCTTGAACTGAAGA
>CAIJZF010000197.1 GCA_903825095.1 uncultured Bacteroidota bacterium
ATAAAAAAACAAAGATAGGATTGTCCATGGGTATGATTTTATTGAATAAAGGAACCAGTAAATGAATGCCAATGACAGCAGCATAAGATAATTGCAGGCCAATGTTCTCTAAATTCTTTATATCAAATAATAGTAAAATTAAAACACCTCCTGCTACCATATTTAATGTAAAAAAATTCGACCCTAAAAACTTACCTATATAGTAGATACTAAAAAAAACGGCAGCCCTCAGAATGGAAGGGCTAGCGAAAGCCATTAGGGTATAGGTCCAAACACAGCATAACACAACTATAAGTTCAATAATAATAAATATTTTTTTTCGAGGTAGCCAATGGGTTATGCGTAAAATATTTTTAAAAATAATTTCAAGATGCATGCCACTAATAGCTATGATATGAATGATACCTAATTGTCTGTAGGCATTAATTAATTCTTTATTAGCGTTATTCTTGACACCCAATAATAAGGATTGTGCAAATACATTGGCCTCAGCAGATTTTATAGTATTATTTAATTTATGAATGACTGCATTTCTACAAAAGACAATTAATTTTTCGGGATAAGGTATTTGAAATATATTTTTATCACTAGTTATAAAAAATAGTAAAATACCCCAGCTAAAAAGTATAAGGTATATGGCAATGCCTTCTATAATTTTGGCATGGGGACGAGCAGTAGTAGTCTTAATACCCGAGCGACTCATAATGAATTGTAAAAAAATAAGCGACAATATTAATAAATAACTAGCCTCGCTAATGCTTAGTAGGATTAGCTCTTGTAGAAATAGTTTTGCAAAAATAAGTCCTGCTAATAATAGACTGGCTATAAATATTAAGGGATGAGCTGCTCTGAAATGCTGAGGAGATTTTTCCATGCAGCATACTAGCTCATTTTTTCAATTCTTTTGATGCGGCAAATACGTACTTTATTAATTTCTTAGAACTAGTACTTGGCTAGGCGCCAATTAAAAAAATAACTAATTTTTTATGAAGCTCTGGCAATTTTGCTTTCCAGTCCGCCATGGTAGCGGTAACAATAGATTCAGTAGGTCCCGTAATATCCACCCCAATACATAATTTTGTTTGGGGCTTGCAAGAATTTAAAATAGTTTCTAATAGTTGGTTATTGCGATAAGGGGTTTCTATAAATAACTGTGTGCAATTTCTTTGAATGGCATCGGCTTCCAATGCTTGAATTTTTTTCTTTCTTTCTGTTACATCAATAGGTAAATAGCCATGAAACTGAAACAAGTTACCATTCATACCACTGGCCATTAAGGAAAGTAGAATTGAAGAAGGCCCTGTATAAGGTTTAATGGAAACACCCATTTCTTGTGCTGCGGCTACTAGTATTTGTCCAGGATCGGCAATGCCAGCACAGCCTGCCTCAGAAATAATGCCAATATTTTTTCCTTGCTTGAGTAAATCCTTAAAGGCCTTTATTTGTTCTGCTTCCACTTTGTGAATAGGATACCAACTATAATTATCAATCACCATTTCCTTCCATAACTTTTTAAAAAAACGCCTTGCTGTTTTTTCTTCTTCCACAAAAAAGGCATCACATTGTGCAATCCATTTTACGACATCTTTGGGCAAGGCTTCCCAGCCTTCTTCATGTAAAATCATGGGTAGTAAAAAAACTTTTCCTTGGCTCATTATGCTTTGTCTTTAAGTTCTTGTGTATTTAATTGCGCTGCAATAAGTGAATAAAAAGGGGCAGTAATCCAACCTATAATAGGCAATAGGTGCATCATATAAAATAATAGTCCATTACCAATGGGCAAACCCTTGTGGTTATTGACATAGCTGGCCGAAGCCACTTTATTTTGTTTTTCTGTAGCCAGTCCATAATCAAGCATAGCATAACCAAAGAAATAACATTCTAATATAATAGTGAAAAAAGGAGTAAACCAACCTACAATAGGTAAGGTACAAATAATGACTATGGGAATGAGGTAGACTGTTTGCCATAATAAATTAGTGACATTCAATAACCAGGCCCTAAGTACTAATTTTTGATAGGCCCTTCTATTAAATATAAAGACTTCATTTTTATTAATAGCTTCGATGCGTAAATGAAAATAAGAGAAGTAAGGAGCAAATAAAAACAAAAATAAATATTTGAATAAGGCGAAATAAAACAAGAGTAAGGTAAACCATAACCAGAAACTTCCCATGGTGATAAAAAAGCCAATTAAATCACTACTTAAATTATCTACCCAAGACTTCAATCCTGTTCTTAAAATAATCGCTTCAATAAAAAAACTAGAAGACTGACTAAAATAGTTCATCCCTACTAAAAACAAATAAGCATAGATAATACCAGGTAGGATCATCCACTTCCACAACTTATGCTGAAGAATAAAACGGTGTGCAGTAAAATAGGCACGAATGGCTAGAATGAGTTCTTTAAGCAACTGGTAGTTTTGCTAAAGATACGAACTAGTCTTAATCTAGAAGGCATTAGGATTGCATTTTAGTGCCAAAGGCAAGATCGCCAGCGTCGCCTAAGCCAGGTATTATATAGCTTTTATCATTCAAAGTCTCGTCAATATCACCACACCAAATAGGGATGTCTTTACCTAGTGCGGCTTGAACCTTCTCTATACCTTCTTTACTAGCAATAGCTACTACAATATGTATTTCCTTGGGTTTATATATTTTAGTTAGTGCATGAATGGTTTGTATCAAAGAAGCGCCGGTGGCCAGCATAGGGTCGGAAACAATTAAAATTCTATTATTCAAATCGGGGCAACTCAAGTATTCAATACTTATTTCAAAACTTCCATTGTCATGGTGTTTGCGATAGGCCGATATAAAAGCATTGTCTGCTTTATCAAAATAATTCAACATGCCTTGGTGTAAGGGCAGTCCAGCTCTTAATATAGTAGCGAGTACAGGTTGTTCTTCTAATACTTTTGATTCATGAATACCTAATGGAGTTTTTGTAGCCTGTATTCTAGAAGGCATTAACTTACTCATTTCATATGCTGCTACTTCACCAATTCTTTCTAAGTTTCTTCTAAAACGCATTCTGTCATTTTGAACATTGACATCTCTTAATTCAGCAATCCAATTACTCATTAAACTATGTTTCTCGCTTAAATGATGTACCATGGTTTCTATTTTTTTTCAAATCTAAGTTTCTTCCTTCCTATTTTAAAATAATTTAAAGCTGTCTCCATCAAAAAGGCCTTTATCGCTCAATTTAAGATGCGGAATAACTAGTAAAGCCATAAAACTAAGTGTCATAAATGGGGAGCCAAGCCTTGATCCCAAACTTTTCGCCATGATGTCTAAAGCTGTATAGTCGGCGGCTACTTTATAAGGATCTTCTAAGCTCATAAGCCCAGCCACAGGTAATCCCATTACTTTTAATTCATTACCGCTTACACAGCTAATACCTCCTTGCTCTTTAATGACAAGGTTGATGGCTTTTACAATATCGGCATCAGATACACCCACGGCTATAATATTATGACTATCGTGTGCTACGGTAGAGGCGATGGCTCCACTTTTAAAACCAAAGTTTTTTATAAAGGCCATTTTAGGGGCAGCTGCAAAATACCTATTATAAACCACCATTTTTAAAACATCAGATTCGGTATCAGATACAATTTTACCAGCATCTAGCTTTGGACTTAGCCATAATTTATTTGTGATAAGCTGCCCATCGATGGCTTCTATTACTGCGATTTTATTATTTTGATGCGGATATTCATCTAAACTAATTTGAATATTATTTTCTTCAATACTAGCTGCATCAAATTTATTAATGGCTTTTTCACTTACGGCTTCAATAAATGAATTTCCATTTTCTGCAACCAATGCTCCTTTAATATAAGTTTGATTTACTTTAAAAGAAATAAGATCTTCCACCACAATAAAATTAGCAGCATCACCTATTTGCATTTTACCTGTAGGTAATTTATAATGGTCCACAGGATTTATGCAGGCAGCCCTTAATACAAGTAAGGGGTCAATGCCCTTTGCTACTGCGCGTGCGCATAAACTATTTATATGACCTTCTACTAAACTATCCGGGTGTTTATCATCACTACAAAGCATAATCATGGAAGGATGGTCCTCAATTAATTCATACAAGGCTTCAAAATTTTTAGCAGCACTACCTTCCCTAATTAAAATTTTCATCCCATGTTCTAATTTATCCAAAGCTTCTTCTATGGTAAAGCATTCGTGATCGGTACTAATACCTGCTTCAATATATTTTTTAGCATCTTCTGCTCTTAGTCCGGGAGCATGTCCATCCACAGGTTTGCCTAATTTATGCGCGGAGGCAATTTTTTTCATTACTTCATCGTCTTTACTTAAAACGCCAGGGAAATTCATCATCTCACTTAAATAATAAATATCGGGGTTGGCTAATAAACTAGCCACATCCTTACTATTAATTGCAGCACCTGCTGTTTCAAAAACAGTGGCAGGCACACAGCTAGGCGCCCCAAAGAAAAAGTGAAAAGGAACTTTTTTGCCATTGTCAATCATATACTGCACCCCTTCCATACCACAAACATTGGCAATTTCATGAGGGTCACTGATGGTTCCAATGGTGCCATGGGTAACGGCTAAACGAGCAAAAGAACTAGGAATAAGCATACTACTTTCTACATGCACATGGGCGTCAATAAAGCCAGGTAGTAAATACTGCATAGGGGCTTCAGTAGTAGATTCAATGGACTCAATGATGCCATTTTGAACCCTAATAGTAGCGGGGTAAATATGCTTTTTAAGAATATCTACATATTGACCTGAAATGGAGAAGGAATTGCCCATACGTTTAATTTGCTATCACAAATTAAACCAATAATTGAACTTAAAGATAAGCGCTCTGTTTTTATTTTTAAGCATTGGGTCGGTGTAGTAGTTGTCGGTATAGACTAAGAAGAAGTCGCTCATAGGTTTGTACCTGTATTGCAAACGGCTATTGATGTTGAAATTATTGGTTTGCGTATTAAATTGTACAAAAGTGGTCCAGAACAACTTGGTATTAAAGTTGTATTCTAATTTAGGAGCAATTAAAATTAAATTGTTGTTTCCATAAATTTTAGGCAGTTGAATTTTATCTATTTCTGCGTTCAATGAAAAACTTAAATGGGGCTGGTTTCTCCATATAATACCTGCTCCAAGTCCTGTAATATTTCCATTGTAGTATTGTCCTAAGGTCATCATGGTATTCCAGCTAAACATTTTACGCATATCAGAATAATACATCAAATTGAATTGACCATATTTATAGGTACCTGAAGGTAGGGGGATGCCATCCCCAGGTTGGGTGGGGTACAATAAATTAAGATTTGAATTGGTGAACTTTAAAGACAAACCTGAACTGTTTCTGTACTCTGTTTTTATATCTAAACTGGTCTCGTGTTCACTAAAGCTATTGTCTGCATTAAATACGATGAAGTTTTCAAGTGAAAATTCTATTCTGCCAATTTTCCCATTATTTATAAATATCCTTTTACTAATGTTCGCGTAAACATCTTTATATCCCACTCGTATGGTCGTATCTCTCAAAGCATCATAATTATCAATTCTTTGGACATAGCCCATATCGGTATAATAATTTTTCCCTACATTGCCTGCTTGTCCAAATAAACGCCAGTTGTTGATGGTTCTAGAAAAAGAAGCTTCATAAAATGCATCCTTATTATTAATGGTAGGCTTGATGGATTGATGATAACTAATATCTGCTTTTTTGGTACCCTCGTTATTGGCTAAGGTTAAACTCATGCCAGCATTTCTTCCATATTGATCCATTGGATTTTTTTTAATTTCTGCAGCAGAAATAAAATTCTCTCTATTTAAAAAATAAGTTTTGATTAAAGATCTTTGCCAAAATCTTTTTTGAATGGTGAATGCTGAAAAGTTTTCAGGTGAATAACTTCCTTTGGCACCAGTTTGCATATTCATCATTCCAATTCTAGTACTTGAGTTTAAGTTACCAGAAACTCTTGCCCCGAGTAATATAGGTATGGTATTACCTTCCTTGTCAAGTCCAATGGTTCTAGAATAAAATGGACTAATAAAGTAATTCCCTAAGCTGGAAAATAAGTCGCCATTCTCTAAAAAAAAGGCTCTTTTTTCTGGTAAAAAAATATTGAAACGTGTTAGGTTGGTTACTTGTTGATCCACTTCCACTTGGGAGAAATCGGGATTGACAGTTACATCTAAATTTAAAGAAGAACTCAGTGTTAATTTAGCATCAAAGCCAACATTACCTTTATTTTGAAGCGATTTTTTATTTTCATCATCGGTGGTTGAATTTCCAGTGATGTAAGGAAGTAATATTTTATTTAGACTTGATTTGGGAGGGGCAGTAGGCCAATTTAAAACACCCATATAGCCTAAATCATAGGATTTAAAAATAGGCGGTACCCTAGTCCAACAACTGTATTCATTGCTTTGCAAATCACCTCTTAAAAAATTAATACCCCAAAATTGTTGCTTGTTATTATACCTCAATGATTTTAATGGAATAGCAATTTCTCCAATCCAATAACCTGCATACATTTTAGTAGCAGAGTTCCATTTGGTGTCCCAGCTCCAAGAAAGTTTTTCTTCGGTATTAGTGGTGAGTTCATCTTCTGATTGAACATTTTTAGCACTTAGGGTAAAAATATAACCATTTGTTTTTTGACCAGCAGGATCCAATAAAATAGCAACACAATCAGATCCTTCATAACCCACATCTCTTTTTAAACTTTTAATAATTTGTTCTTCTTTAGCATATACTTTAAAAGCGAAGTAAATATTTTTATCATCATAGGTCATTAGTACTTCTGTCTGCTGTTTTGGGTCTCCTATATTATTGGGATATTTTTTTATAAAATTCTTGGCCAGTACTGCTGTTTTCCAAACAGGTTCATTTAAAATTCCATCCAATACAATTTGGCTGGTGGTGGGTTGAATATTTACTTGAAATTCTTTTTGAAACTCTGAAATATTTTGAGCTTGACTGCAGTAACCCAAAATGACCAATGCTAAAAGCAAAGAAAGCTTTCGTAATGATTTCATTAAAAAAGGGTGGCTCAATTTTGGATATTTCATTAGGGTGCAAATATCCTTTATGTAATTAAGAAATCTTAAGAACTTGCCTGTTTTTTTGAAGAAAATAGATGAATGGAGCTATTAAAGGTTGAACCAATAGCTGAATTTAAAGATAAGGGCCCTGTTTTTATTTTTAAATAGAGGGTCGGTAAAATAGTTATCGGTGTATACCAAGAAGAAATCACTCATAGGTTTGAACCTGTATTGTAAGCGACTATTAATATTGAAGTTATTGCTCTGTGTATTGTATTGTACAAAAGTGGTCCAGAATAATTTAGTGCTAAAATTCCATTCTACTCTAGGTTGAAGTAATACTAAATTGGTACTACCATAGGGGTTTGGAAATACGATATTGTTAAATTGAGCGCTTAATAATACTTTAAAATGGGGTTGGTTTCTGTAAGTAATTCCCATGGCAATTCCTTTTACTTCTCCATTATAGAACTGTCCAATATTCATCATAGTTTCTATTCCAAAAGTTTTTCTCATATCAGACATGTATTTCAATACAATTTGATTATAGACATAGCGCCCAGCTGGTAAGGGCACTCCGTCTGTAAATGAGATAGGGTATAATAAATTAACAACAGTATTAGTAAGATCAAGTGTAAAATTCGAAGATTTTTTGAATTGAAAATCGGATCCTAATTTGGTATCGGCTTGGTTAATAGAATTATCGGGATGCAGGGTAGTGAAATTCTCAATTTTCAAAACCATTTTACCAATGGACCCTTTTTCAGGAAATAATTTATAGCTCAATGAATTGAATAAATTTTTAAAACCCACTCGAATAGTCGTATCTCTTAAGGCGTCATAATTATCAATACCTTGAACAAAACCCATGTCTGTATAATAATTTTTACCAAGGCTTCCAATAAGACTTATATAAGACCACTTTCTTGAATTAGTAGAAAACCCAGTACTTGCATAAATATCGTCATCATTAATGCCTGACTTAATAGATTTATTGACATCGGTCCAGGTTCTAAAGGTTCCTTCAGCATTAGAGTAATCAAAACTAATTCCTGCATTTCTACCATATTTATCTAATGGATTTTTTTAGCATCGGCTTCGGAAATAAAATTTTCTCTATTTAAAAAATAAGTTTTAATAACAGAACGCTTCAATACACTTCTTTGTAAAGTAAAGGCAGTGAAATTCTCTGCAGCGTAGTTACCTTGTTTGCCGGTTTGCATATTCATCATACCAATACGCGTTGCTGGGTCTAAATTTCCAGACATTCTTGCTCCGAATAAAATAGGAATTTTATTACCGTCTTTATCTAGTCCTATAGTTCTAGAATAAAAAGGTCTTATAAAGGGCATACCAAAATCTGAAAACAAATCTGAATTCTCTAGAAAAAATCCGCGTTTTTCTGGAAGAAAAATATCGAACCTGGTAAGATTGGTTACTTGTTGGTCTACTTCTACTTGAGAGAAGTCGGGGTTCACTGTTAAGTCTAAATTAAGAGAAGCGTTTAATGCTACTTTGGCATCAAAACCACCGGTAGCGTTAGTGTTCAGAGACTTTCCATTTTCTTGATCTTCTCCACTAGCACCCGATATAAAAGGCAGAAAAATAATATTATTTTTTGTAGTTGGTGTAGCTGCAGGCCAGTTTAATAAACCTAAATAACCTATATCATAAGCTTTAAAAATAGGAGGCACTTTGGTCCAAGTACTGTACTCATTATTTTTTGCATCGGCCCTTAAAAAATTAATACCCCATTGTAATTGTTTAGGATCGTACCTGATAGATTTTAAAGGAATCATTATTTCTGCAATCCAATAAGTACCATAATCCTTGGTGGCAGAAAACCATTTAGTATCCCAACTCCAACTAGGCTTTTCTTGAAAACTTAAACTTAGTTGATCTTCTGATTGAACATTTAAGGCGCTCAATAAAAAATAGAAACCATTGGTTTTTTTATTTAAGGGATCAAGCATAATACCCACTGCATCATTTCCTTCATTACCAATATCTCTTTTTAAACCTCTTATGATAGCATTTCCACTATCATAGACTTTAAATCCAAAATAAATATTATCATTATCGTAAGTAAATCTTACTTCTGTTTGACGTTTAGCCTCTCCAATATCATTGGGAAATTTTTTCTTAAAATCCTTGGCTACTTCAGTAGTGGCCCAAACGGGTTCATCTAAAATACCATCAATTTTAATTTTAGCCGTGGTGGGTTGTATATGTAGTTGAAAGCTTTTTTGAAAATCTGAAATATTTTGCGCTTGACTGAAATATCCCAAAAATAGCAGTGCTGTAAGTAAAGAAAGCTTTCTGTATGATTTTATTGAAAAAGGAAGATTCAAGTTTGGATATTTCATTAGGGTGCAAATATCTAACATGTAATTAAAACAGCCTTAATAAGTGCAAAGAAATCAATAAAAAAAAGGATAAACGGGCTACTACTCGTCCAATAAGTCGGGTCTGCGGTCTTTTGTACGTAAAATGGCCTGTTCCTGCCTCCACTGATCTACTTTTTTAGGGTCGCCTGTGAGTAAAATAGGCGGCACATTCAAACCTCTAAATTCAGCGGGTCTTGAGTATACAGGTGGGGCTAATAAATTATCTTGAAAAGAATCGGTTAAGGCAGAAGTTTCATCGTTTAATACACCGGGTATAAGTCTTCCAATGGCATCTACTACCACAGCGGCTGCTAATTCTCCACCACTTAATACATAGTCGCCAATGGATATTTCTTTGGTTACATATAAGTCTCGAATTCTTTGATCAATACCTTTATAATGTCCGCAGATAATTAAAATTCTATTTTTTAAGGAAAGTTTGTTGGCTTGTTTTTGATTAAAACGCTCGCCGTCGGGCGTCATAAAAATAATTTCATCAAACTTGCCCGCTTCTTGTAATTGGTCTATAGCGTTGGCTAAAGGTTCACAAACCATTACCATACCAGCACCTCCTCCATATTGATAGTCGTCTACCTGACCATGTTTATTAATTGCCCAGTCTCTTAGGTTATGCAATTTTATTTGGAGCAAACCTTTCTCCTGCGCCCTTTTCATCATACTGTGTTCAAAGGGGCTTGCTAATAATTCCGGAAGTACTGTTAAAATTTCAATGGTCATATTGTAAAGATAAAAGAAACCGATGGACTTTTTTTAATCTAATAAT
>CAIJZF010000198.1 GCA_903825095.1 uncultured Bacteroidota bacterium
CGTGTATTTGGAAAAGGTACTGGGGTTGATCCAGGCTCGGTACAAAATTTTGTAGCACTAAGAGGCGATAGCGAAAGAAGAAACGCCTGGTTAAAATGGGCTGTAAACCCCAACGCCACTGGGTCTCATATCTATTTTGGGAACGATCCTAATAAATTATACAATAGTGTAATGGTATATGGCGTAAGTGAATACTATTGCACGGCCTTAGAAAAAAATGATACTTATTATTTTCAAATAGAAGCCTTTAATGAAAATGGAATTGGGGTAAGATCACCGGTGATGAAAGCAGATTGATTTTATTAAAATTTAATCTGATTTTTTTATATAATTAGTATAAAGAACAATTATCATTAAAAGGGTGGTAACTATTCCATAGATTATTAAGCCCTTAGTATTGGCAATGATTTTATTAAAGAATATCATTGTTATTATAGTATAGAATAGTCCAATTAAATTGATTGTTTTTTTCATAAATGAATTTACACTAAAATATTTATTCATAAAAAAAGAGTCTCCGATTGGAGACTCTTTTAAGATTATTTTTATTAATTATTTCTTAATCACTAATTTATCGGTAGCTCTTCTTACTTTTTTAGCGCTTACTAAATAATCGTTAGCAGCATCACGGAAACCTAAGGTTAAAGCTACAGTGCTATGTAAGCCCATTGCTTTTAATCCTAATATTTCATCTACTGCATCTGGAGCAAAACCTTCCATAGGTGTAGCATCTACTTCTTCAGCAGCAGCAGCCACTAAACCAAAACCTAAAGCAATATAAGCTTGCTTATCAGCCCATACTCTTGCTTGTTCAGGCGTTAAATTTTTTAATGAACCATTAATGTAACCAGAAAAATCTTTTAAAGTATCTACTGCTACACCTCTTTGGTCTGCAATATCTTGCATGTATTCAGCAACTTCTTTTTCTGAAATGGTATTCCAGGCAGCAAAAACTATTACAGCAGAACCATCTACTACTTGTGATTGATTGTAAAATGCGGGTTGTAATTTTTTTCTTGTCTCTTCATCTTCCACTACAATAATAGAATAAGGCGTTAAACCAAAAGCACTAGGTGCTAAGCGCGTTGCTTCAATAATAGTTTCTAATTTTTCAGCAGGAATTTTAGTTCCGTTCATTTTCTTAACAGCATAGCGCCATTGTAATGCATCTAATAATTTCATAGTATTTGTATATTTCGTTGTTTGAACATCAAAATTAGGTATTTATGACCTAATTCCAAATTAATTCTTTGTGAATCAATATATTAACTAAACAGCAAATCTGCTAAAAGGTTCAAAATCAAGCATATAATTATAGTTATTGGTTTAATGGCGTAACTTTATACCATGCTATATCAAAAAACCATAAGACAAATTTTAGCGGTAGTCATGCTACTGGTCTTTGCGTTTAGCATTACCTCACAACAGACCATACATGATTTAGTTGCAAAACATAGCGATAAGATTAAATGTGATGTACACAAGAACCTACCTATTGATCAAGTTGAAAACTCAAGCATACATTGTTCGCACGATAATTTAGTGGCGGCTTCTCCCTTTCTAGATTTTAATTTCAATATTGAATTAGCGCATCCGGTTCTAAATATTGTTACCAACACGCATTTAGTTTGTTTTTACTTTTCTAATAATAATTATTCTTTAGACTCTAGGGGTCCCCCTGCAGCTTAGTAGAATCGAATTGAAATTTAATTTCATTTCGAATTTGCTTATTAACGCTACTATACTAATAGAGTTATTATA
>CAIJZF010000199.1 GCA_903825095.1 uncultured Bacteroidota bacterium
ACTTTATTGGTAAAGACAATATTGTTTTCCATTGTATTATTTTTCCTATCATGTTGAAATTGCATGGCAATATTTTACCAGAAAATGTACCTGCCAATGAATTCATGAATTTAGAAGGTGATAAAATGAGTACTTCTAAAGGATGGAGCATTGAGATGGATGATTTTATAAACAAGTGGATTAAAAAAGACAATGGAGGTAATGGCCTTGCCGATAGTCTTCGTTTTTATTTAACTGCTATTGCACCCGAGTCAAAGGATAGTGAGTTTACTTGGAAAGGATTTCAAGAATCGGTGAACGGAGAGCTAGTAAGCATCTTCGCTAATTTTGTCAATAGAACCTGGGTTTTGATGCATAAATTATGCAAAGGAAAAGTACCTCCTATTCATACAGAATTTTTGGATGATGAAGACCAGGCTATATTAATAAGTGTAAAAGAAAGTAAAGAGAAAATTACTGAATTACTAGAGCAGTATAAATTCAGAGAAGCCCAATTTGAAGTCATTAATTTAGCGCGCTTAGGGAATCAATACATGCAAAAGAAAGAGCCATGGATACTAGCAAAAAATATGGAGACCGACCCAACCGCTCAAGCCAAGATTGACAACACGATGCATGCTTGCTTGCAACTATGCGCCAACCTTGCTATTTTAATCAATCCCTTCTTACCATTCACGGCTAAAAAAATGTGCACGATGATGAAAGTGGTGGATAGAATGCTTGAATGGCAGAATGCAGGTGGCTTTAACTTATTAAAAGTGGGTTATAGCTTACGCCCTCCAGAATTATTATTTAGAAAAATTGAAGACGAAGAAATAGAAGCAGAATTAACACAATTAAAAAGCAATCTCAACGCTAAAAAAATAACTATGGATAATACTCCAGCAGCAGGCCCAACAGAGGTAAAAGACAAGGGCTTGAAACCTGAAATTGTTTTTGACGATTTTGGAAAAATAGATTTACGCGTAGGCACTATTATTGACGCCAAGAAAGTAGAAAAGGCAGACAAGCTTTTACAACTTGAGGTAGACCTTGGTTCGGAAAAAAGAACCATACTATCGGGTATTGCCATGCATTTTGAACCAGCTGCTATTATTGGAAAGCAAGTAGTGGTGGTGGCTAATTTAGCGCCTCGTAAAATGCGCGGTGTTGAAAGTAAGGGTATGATATTAATGGCAGAAGACGCCAATGGTAAACTTTACTTTGTGCAACCTTCTGAAGCCATTGCTCCTGGAAGTACTATTTCATAAATTTACTTTTGATAAATATAAATTAGAAAAATATACCTATTCCTCGCTCACTGCTCGCAAAGCTCGAAAGTTCGCTACGAAATAGTATATTTTCCAATTTATTTTAAACAGAACTATAAGCATAAAAAAAGCCCTTCGAATTTCGAAGGGCTTTTTTTATAAGTCATTAGAGGTAAACTTTTCGAACCCTTATTTTTATAAAGGGTTAGAAAATTATATACATTCCTTCAATTCCTTCTCTGTATAAGCAAATCCATGATGCTTTAATACATCATCTGGTACACCTGCCCACATATTGGGTACATTACCCATATAGCCTAAGTCTTTCACACCAATTTCTGCAGTGTAAAAACCAGTGGTTACCAAGTCTCTTATTTTATTAAAGAAGCTTACGCCTTGCGCAAGTGCTGGTGCAGCTTTTTCAGGATAAGCAATCTCATCAACAATGCCAATCTGTTCTTTACTAGAACATTCTGTAAAGGCCTTCGCATGTTTTTTATAGCTATGTAAGTCCAGCCATTTTAAACCCCCGCGCATTGGTACTTGATGGTCGGGCATATCTTTTACGATAAACTCGATAAACTCAGGCACTTTGGCATCAGTAGCAGAACCACTGACTGCATCTTTTGGAATAATAATATCAGATAGTATAGTAATAGTAGCCATTTCATGTTCTGTGAAAAAATTAGGCTGCGCTTTTACTTTAACTAAATAATCTTTTTCTTCCTGCATACGATCGTCCATATTCACTTCAGCTACCGTAGTGGCTGAATTTTTACAAGCTTCTACTAGAACAGCTGTTGAAACTGTTCCTAATATCATCGCTTTGATGGATTTTCTTCTGTCCATAATATTATAAATTTTGTTTTTGTAATTGATCCAATACATATTCTGAAGTACGCATAGACAATG
>CAIJZF010000200.1 GCA_903825095.1 uncultured Bacteroidota bacterium
ACCACGACGCTTCCACTGATACACACCACCTTCTGTTAAACGGTCAATAGGGGAAGATTTTTTAGCAAAGGCCAATTCATGTTTGGCTAAAATTTCTTTAGCAATTTCATCTAAGCCCATTCCATCTATGCGAGAAGTAGCTCCAGTAAAATGACGATTCACTACTTCTTTATTAATGCCAATAATTTCAAAAATTTGTGCGCCTTGATAAGATTGTAATGTAGAAATACCCATTTTAGAGAATACTTTATACAATCCTTCATTCACCGCTTTAATATAATTCTTCTTTAATTTTTCTGCGTCGTATTCCGATTTAATTTTATCGTGCAATTTCATATCACGAATAGTAGAGAGCGCCATATAAGGGTTAATGGCTGTGGCACCAAAACCAATTAAACATGCATAATGATGTACTTCCCATACATCGCCTGCTTCTACTATAATACCCACTTTACCTCTTAAACCTTTTCTAATTAAGTGATGATGCACACTCGCGCAAGCAAGCAAGGTTGGAATGGCAGCATGTTCAGAGTCAATAGAACGGTCGGTTAAAACAATAACTTCGAAACCATCTTCTACAGCATCTACTGCATAACGACATAAACGATCTAATCCTTTTTTCAAAGAACCTGCTTTGCCATCTGCTCTAAAATAACATTGTAAAGTTTTGGCTTGGAACACCCCTGTATCAATACTTCTAATTTTCTCTAATTCATGGTTGTTTAAAATGGGATGTTTTAAAGCAACGCAGTGACTTGCCATCGGATCCTCTGTCAATAAATTTCCTTGGCTTCCCACGAAAGTGGCTAGTGACATGACCATTCTTTCACGAATAGGATCGATAGGTGGATTGGTTACTTGTGCAAACAATTGCTTAAAGTAACTAGTAATATGTTGAGGTTGATCGCTTAATACTGCTAAAGGTGTATCGGTTCCCATAGAACCAATAGGTTCTTTGCCATCGGTGGCCATGGGTGTAATGATATTTTCTAAATCCTCTTTGGTATAACCAAATGCTTTTTGGTATTTAAAAATTTGATCGTGTTCTAAATGGGTGAATTGAATTCTGGGTTCAGGTAATTCTTCCAAACGAATTTTATATTTATTCAACCAATCTGCGTATGGTTGTTGCGCGCAAATAGTTTGTTTTAAATCGGTATCGCTAATAATTTTACCCGCTTCCATATCTACCACAAACATTTTTCCAGGTTGTAAACGACCTTTTTCAATAATAGTAGAAGGGTCAATAGGTAAAACACCTGTTTCAGAAGCCATGATAACGCGGTCGTCATTGGTGACGCAATAACGAGAAGGTCTTAATCCATTTCTATCTAAGGTGGCACCAATTATTTTTCCATCGGTAAACGAAATAGAAGCGGGGCCATCCCAAGGCTCCATAAAGGCTGCATGAAATTCATAGAATGCTTTTTTAACAGGATCCATTAATTCATTGCCATCCCAAGCTTCAGGAATAAGCATCATCATTACATGCGGTAATGAACGGCCGGATAAAGTAAGTAGCTCAATAACATTGTCTAAACAAGCAGAGTCTGATTGTCCAGCAGTAACCACTGGTAAAATCATTTCTAATTCTTCTTTAGAAAAATAAGGAGAGAAAAAACTTGACTCATTGGATCTTAACCAATTTAAATTTCCTTGTAAAGTATTAATTTCTCCATTGTGCGCAATGTATCTGAAAGGCTGTGCTAATTTCCAAGAAGGAAAAGTATTGGTTGCAAAACGAGAATGCACTAATCCAAAAGCAGAGACTACACGCTTGTCGCTTAAGTCGGGGAAGTATTCCCTTACTTGATGACTTGTTAATTGACCTTTATATACAATAACTCTTTGAGATAAAGAGGCCATGTAAAAACCAATGGCTTCTTTTTTAATAGAGTTATTAATAGTATGAGAAGCGTAATTTTTTAAAACAAAAAGTTTTCTTTCAAAATCCTCTGGGTCGCTGATATGATCGGGCTTTTTTAAAAACACTTGTTCCATGTTGGGCTCTACCGATAAAGCAGATGGGCCAATGGTAGCTCTATTAACAGGAACTTTTCTATAGCCAATAATTTCAATGCCTAATTTCTCTGCAGCTCTAGCAAAAATTTCTTTACACTCTGTGACAATGGAAGGGTCGGATGGAAAAAATATAAATCCAACACCATATTCATTTAAGTCGGGTAGGTGAATGCCTTGTTGTAATAATTCATCAAAGAAAAATTCATGTGGAATTTGAATCATGATACCTGCACCATCTCCTGTATTAATTTCACAACCACAGGCACCACGGTGTTCCATGTTTTCTAAAATAGTGAGACCATCAATTACATGCTGATGTGATTTTACACCTTTAATATTAGCTACAAAACCAATACCACAAGCGTCATGTTCATAAGCAGGATCGTATAATCCTAATTGTTCTTTTTTCGTCATTTCAACCAGTTATTTATAGGGAAACCCTGTTCGGTAAGCGATTCGTGGAAAATTACGAAAAAACAAGGATTTTTTATAGCAGAATCGCAATAAATTTACTAACCATTTAATATTGTTTAATGAATTAAACAAATGGCTAATAATTTTCAAATAACGAACGTTAGCAATTATTTTTTTGAAAACTATCAAAAGCAAATTAAATATGATCCACTCTAATATTGGTTCCTGTAGTGGACAATTCAAGTTTAGTTCCTTTAGGGAAAATGCCAAATAGAGAACTTCCTGAACCACTCATGCTTGCATAAATAGCTCCTTGGCTGTATAAATTATTTTTTAAATCTTCTAATGAGGGTTGTGCTTTGAAAACAGGAGCTTCGAAATCATTGATTAATTCCGCCTTCCAAGTTTCTATAGGTTGCTTAATAATAGTTAAGATAGATTTTTCTTTTACGCAAGGTTTCAATTGCTGAAATGCCCAAGACGTAGCAATATGAATACCGGGGTGTATTAATACAATGGTATAATTACTTAAGTCAATTGAAATGGGGGCTAGTATTTCTCCTCTACCTGTAGCATGGCTGGCTTCTTTAAAAATAAAAAAAGGACAATCACTTCCTAATTGTGCAGCGTAATTAATAAGTTGCGTTTTGGATATATTCAAATTGAATAAATCATTCAGCATTAGAAGTACAGTGCTTCCATCTGCAGAGCCGCCTCCCAAACCCGCACCCATGGGAATATTTTTGTGTAAATGTATTTTAACATCACTTATATGAGGGTAGTCGGCTTTTAATAAATGATAAGCTTTCACACATAAATTATTGGAAGCATCGCCTGGAATAGAAATACCGGTATGTGTAAAGGCGAATAATTTTGCTGGCACTATTTCAACAATATCCTGCAAGGCCACTGGATAAAAAACAGTTTCTAGTGCATGAAAACCATCTGTTCTTTTTTCTAAGATAGATAAGCCTAAATTAATTTTGCAAGGAGAGAATTGAATCATTGGTTATGATTTCTTTTGCGCATTTTTCTTATTGATTTCATCGCGAATATCAATGGCGCGGATATAGTCCTCTTGTTCTAATACTTCTTGTAATAATTTATTTAATTCAACTAAAGACATGCTTGTTAAATCATTGGCTACTGGTTCAGCAGCAACAGCTTTAGGTGTAATATTTTTTTCTGCGTTTTCATTTTCTAAACCTGCTTGTTCTAGTATATTAGCATACACATAAATAGGGCAACCAAAACGAACGGCTAGTGCTAATGCATCGCTGGTTCTACTATCAATTTCAATAGTATCATTGGCAGTAAAGCAAACTAGTTTAGAATAAAAAATACCTTCTTGTAAATCACATATATATACTTCCTGCAATTGAATATCAAAAGCAGTCATAAAATTTTTCATTAAGTCATGTGTGAGTGGGCGAGAAGGATGCATATTTTCCAAAGCCACTGCAATCGCCTGTGCCTCGAAGCCTCCAATGACAATGGGAAGCCTGCGCAGTCCGTTCACCTCTCCTAAAATAACTGCATAAGAGTTAGATTGGGTGATGCTATGAGACAAAGCCACTATTTCAAGTTCAATTTTCTGCATATTGCTAATTACTGCCTTTATGGCTATCCAAAGTTAAATAATTATGCTATGCGTTTGACTTCATTTTTAAAATAGCTGTAGTAAGGGCGGGTACTATTTCGAAGGCATCTCCAATAACGCCATAGTCGGCAGCTTTGAAAAAAGGTGCTTCTGGGTCCTTGTTAATCACCACTATCGTCTTACTTCTATTTACCCCTGCTAAATGCTGAATGGCTCCAGAAATACCAATGGCTATATATAAATTAGGGGCAATTTGAATACCTGTTTGGCCCACATGTTCGTGGTGGGGTCTCCAATCTGAGTCTGAAACCGGACGGCTACAAGCAGTAGCAGCACCAAGGGACTTTGCTAAATCAAGTAAAATACCCCAATGTTCTGGTCCTTTTAATCCACGTCCTCCACTTACCACTAAGCTGGCTTCTGTTAATGGTATTTCGCCTTCTACTTTTTCTAGTTTCGTAATTTTTATAGAGGCAGCAGGGATAGGAATATTTATTTCTTCCACCGTTGCAGTATTTTCATAAGCCACTACGCCAAAACTATTTTGATTAATCGCAATAACTTTAATAGGGGTTTCAAATTGAATAGAAGCAAAGGCTTTGCCAGAGAAAACTGTTTTAGTAACTACAAAACCATTTTCAGTATTCGGTAAACTAGAAGCACCTGTTACTAATCCTGCCTCTAATTTTACAGCAACCGCTGGTGCAATGGCCTTGCCATTTATATTATGTGCAAAAACCACTACAGTAGCATTTGCATTTTTTGCAGCAGTGGCAATTAAGTTGGAATGTAATTTTACATCTAGTGTATTCAAGCTTTCATTTTTAAGATGAAATACTTTTTGAGCACCATTTTTTCCTAAGTCTGCAAGATTATCTTGCACCGTTCCTAAAACTAGGGCTGCTACATCGCATCCTAATTGTTTAGCAATGGCTGCACCATAAGACATCGCTTCTAGGGAAGACTTTTTAATTTGTTGATCGGCTTGATCTATATATACTAGTACCATATAATAATTTTAAAATGCTTTTAAATAACTTTTGCTTCTTCTTTTAATAATCTTACTAATTCATCCATATTCGCAGGGTCTACTAATTTCACACCCGACTTTGCAGCAGGCGTATCAAATTTTTTGATACTTGTTGTAGCAGTTGCCTCCACAGGACTCACTACTCTCAAGGGTTTAGTGCGCGCTGCCATAATACCTCTCATATTAGGTATTCTTTGTTCAGCCATTCCTTTTTGACAACTTATAACAACAGGTAAATTTACTTCGCAGGTTTCTTCACCGCCTTCAATTTCTCTTCTTACAGTAGCAGTAGTTCCATCGCAATCAAATTTATTGGCAAGCGATACAAAAGGCATATCTAATAGGGCAGATAACATAGAACCAATTGAAGCGCTATTATAATCGATGGTTTCTTTTCCTGTAAAAATTATTTCATAACCACCTTCTTTTGCAATGGCGGCTATTTGCTTCGCAACATAAAAAGAATCATTACTATTACTATCTATTCTAATGGCTTCATCGCCACCTAAGGCCAATGCTTTTCTAATAATAGGTTCTGCATCTGCACTGCCAACTGTTACTAAATGAATAATTGCACTGGGATCTTTCTCTTTTAATTCAATGGCTCTTACTAAAGCATACCATTCGTCATAAGGGTTGATAATCCACTGCACTCCATTTTCATCGAACTTTGTATTACCTTCGGTGAAGGCAATTTTAGCTGTCGTATCGGGTGTTTTACTAATACAAACTAATATTTTCATAAAGCTAATTTTGTTAAATTGTTAGTTGTTTATGCAACTAATGCAAATATAAGCCAAGATGCAACGAATAGAAAGAATTATTGAGTTTTTAAATCAACAACCTAAGGATAACTTTTTAAGACATGCCCTGGCCATGGAATATATTAAATTAGGGGAGGAGCAAAAAGCCCATGATTTACTGCTAGCAGTGCTTACAGACTCGCCCGATTATATTGGATCTTATTATCATTTTGCGAAATGCCTAGAGCGCATGGGTCAAAAAGAGCAGGCCATTATTTGGTATGAAAAAGGAATGGCAGCGGCTAAATTAGCCAAGGACAACCATGCTTATAATGAGTTGCAGGGCGCCTATGAAGATTTAGTGTATTAATGTTTTATAATAATCTCTGGGAAATCTTGTCGTCAATTAATTGAAAAAAATCTTCGGGTTTATAAGTTCTCCAAGAACTTATTTCCATGAGTTCTATGTAGCGGTTTAATTTCCTTAATAAAAAATCGTGTTGGGAAGCCTGGTGGAAATTCACTAAAACAGCCCAGCCATTTTCATCCGCTACTTCGTCGTATAATTCTTCGTAGTAGTCCTTGTCTCCGCTATGAAAGTTAAAAACGCTTTCGGCAATTAAAATAAATTTATATATGCCTTCTTCCATTAATTTATCTAGCACTTCTCTTTTTAATTCCATGATATCGTTCTCAATGGCATCATTCCACTCTCCAATCATTTCAATAATGGCAAATTGCAAGTCGTAGTCTACAAAAAGAATTTTAAGGTATAAGGTTTTGCTGCCAAACTCATCCCACTGTGGATGTATATAATAATTATAAACTGCTTGAGAGAATTCAAACTCGCTATAAGTACGCCCAAAAAATATGGATCTTGGATCTTCTTCAGCCATATATAAA
>CAIJZF010000201.1 GCA_903825095.1 uncultured Bacteroidota bacterium
ACAATAAATTATCTTTTGAAATGCCTGCATTGTTTACACAAATATCTACTGTACCAAATGCTGCTACTACATCATTCACGAAACTTTCACAGGCTGCAAAATCGGCTGCATTGGCTTGATAGGCTTTTGCTTTCACGCCTAGCTTTTCTATTTCAGCTACTAAACTATTCGCCTTCTCTGCACTACTATCACTTACATAGGTAAAAGCAATATGACTTCCTTGCTCTGCTAATTTTAAAGCAATCGCTGCACCAATGCCGCGTGCTGCTCCTGTAACGATAGATACTTTTCCGGTAAGTAGTTTCATATATCAATTATTTATACAAAGATAACAAGATTGTTGTGTTCTATGCCAAGTGAAGTTTTTTTATCTCCTCCAAATAAATGCGCTCATTGGAAAGTCTTGGCACTTTATGTTGACCCCCTAGTTTTCCTTTTTGTTTCAACCATTCATGAAAACAACCTGCTTTCACTGCTGTTATTTGCGGAAGGCCTAAGGCTATATTTTTATGTCTCTTGGCCTCATAGTCACTATTAGCTGCTTGTAAATTTTTATCTAATAAAAGGGTAAAGGCTTCAAGGTCTTTAGGGTTTTCATCAAATTCAATTAACCATTCATGGGCACCTGTATGCTGATCCGACATATAAATAGGCGCTGCAGTATATTCTTTAATGGTAAGTCCCATCGCAGCGCAGGTTTCACTAATGGCTTTATCACTATTGTCTGCAATCAATTCTTCTCCGAATGCATTGATATATTGTTTTAATCTTCCACTTACTTTAATACGGTAAGGGCTTGTGCTTACAAATTGAATGGTGTCTCCTACTAAATAACGCCAGAGTCCTCCATTGGTACTAATCACTATCGCATAATTTTTCCCCACCACTACTTTATTTAATCCATAAGTAATAGGATGTGGCTTTCCATATTCCTCCACTGGCATGAACTCATAAAATATACCATGATGTAAATAGAGTAACATTCCTTCTTCGTTAATTCTATCTTGCGCAGCAAAAAAACCTTCACTGGCATTGTATATTTCAATATAATTACAATTGGGCCCAATCACTTTTTTAAATTGTTCTTTATAAGGCGTGAAAGAAACACCCCCGTGAATATATAATTCAAAATTGGGCCAAACTTCTTTTATGTTTTCCTTTCCTGTAATTTCTAAAATTCTTTTTAGTAAAACCAAGGTCCAAGTAGGCACACCCGCAATAGAAGTGACGTCTTCTTCAATGGTGCTTTGTGCTAAACTTTCAATTTTATTTTCCCATTCATCCATTAAGGCAATGGATAATTCTGGCGTACGAATAAGGCCTGCCCAGAAAGGAGAATTTTGTAATAAGACCGCACTTAAATCACCGTATTGAATATCATCTTTAATGGGATGTACTTGATGACTTCCTCCAATCACCAAAGATTTTCCTGTGAGTAAATCACTATCGGGTAATACATGATAGTAACTAGTAAGTACATCTTTCGATGCTTGAAAATGATTGTCTTCAATATTTTCTTTTGTCAGTGGAATGAATTTACTTTTATCACTGGTGGTGCCGCTACTCTTTGCAAACCACTGTACGGGCGTGTTCCAGAGCACGCCCTCTTCTGCTTCTAATATTTGTTCTATATAAGGTTTGAGGTCTTCGTATTCGTGAATAGGAACAGTGTCTTTAAATTTTCTAATATTAAATATCTCTGCAAACTGATATTTTAAACCAAACTGTGTATACTGTCCATGTGTA
>CAIJZF010000202.1 GCA_903825095.1 uncultured Bacteroidota bacterium
GCTTTTTGATTATCCTTTAATTGAATGTTAATAATTTCAATTAATTCTTTTTTAATTTTAAGATCCAAAATAGGAATGGCCACTTCTATGCGGTGGTCTAAATTTCTTACCATCCAATCAGCACTAGAGATATATACTTTTTCTTTTCCCTTGTTATGAAATATCATTACACGCGCATGTTCTAAGTATTGATCGACGATGCTAATGGAATTAATGGGATTTTTTGACTTCTCCATACCTTTTTTCAAAGTAAGTATTCCTCTTATAATTAAGTTTACTTTAACGCCACTGTTAATGGCTTTGTATAGAAGGTCCAATAAAATATGGTCGCTTAATGAATTAAGTTTAACAGTTATTTCAGCGGCATAGCCTTGTTTGGCAAATTTTATTTCCTCATTTATTAATTGGATAATACTACTACGCATACTAATGGGAGAAATTAATAAATGCTTTGTTTTTTCAATAGGTTTGTCTCCTAATTGCCATTTAGATAAATAAGTAAATACCTTATTTACCTCCATTAATAAGGCTTTGTTGGCTGTTAATAAACAATGATCGGCGTATATTCTTGATGTTTTTTCGTTTAAATTACCAGTGCTAATAAAACCATAGTGCACCATTTTATTAGCTATTCTTTTTTGAATCACACAAATTTTAGCATGCACTTTTACATTCGGAATGCCCACTAGTACCTTAACACCTTCTTCCTCCATCATGGTTTTCCATTCTAAATTCGCTTCTTCATCAAACCTTGCTTTTAATTCTAAAAATACAGTTACGTCTTTTCCGTTTCTAGCAGCATTAATAAGTGCATTAATCACTTTTGAATTACTAGCTAAACGGTAAGCAGTTATTTTTATAGAAATAACATCATCGTCCATGGCAGCCTCTCTTAACATATCAATGACTGGATCGAAGTTGTGATAAGGGAAGTGGAGCATCACATCTTTTTTCAATATCACTTCAGAGACTTGCGTTTTATTTCTAAAAGCGGGATGTGGGAAGGGTTTAGGTCTTTCTTGTTTTTCTACGAGTACATCTGGAAAATCCATGAAGTGTTTGAAATTATGAATATGCCCTCCTGGAATAATACTGCTTTTACGTGTAAGATGTAATTTTTGAATTAAGAAGTCAAGTAATTCGGCGTTCATTTCTTTATCATATACAAAACGAACAGGTTTTCCCTTTCTTCTATTTTTTACACCTTTAGAAATTTTTTCAACAAAGTTCAATCCTACTTCTTGATCTAGGTCAATTTCAGCGTCCTTGGTAATTTTAAATACATGGGCGTCGAAATGATTAAATTTAAAATGTGAAAATATAACGGGTAAATTAAACTTAATAATATCTTCTAATAATATAATGGCCTTGGATCCTTTGGAAGATGGAAGAATGACAAAGCGGCCTATGGACTTAGAAGGAATTTCAATTAAAGAAAATTTTTCTTGATAAGCATTTTGTTTGTTTCGCATCACAATCGCTAAATACAAACTTTTATCACGCAGGTAAGGAAGTTCTGGTAAATTTTCAATCATCAATGGAATAATATAGGGGCGCACAACATCGTCGAAATAATTGCGCACAAATATTTTTTGAGTAAGGTTTAACTTTTTATCATTTATTAAAAGAACCTTTCTTTTAATAAGCTCTTTGTTGATATTATTCCAAATACGGTTGAATTCACTTTGTTGTTTAAGTACTACTTTTTGAATTTCATCTAATATTAAATTAGGAGATTCAAGAATATCTATATTCAGTGACTTCTTTTTGTCAATGAATTCCACCATTCTTTTTAAAGTGGCTACACGCACACGAAAAAATTCATCTAAATTATTAGAGAATATGCCTAAGAAACGAATTCTATCTTTTAAGGTAACAGTGGGGTCATTGGCTTCTTGTAATACACGGGCATTAAAGCTAAGCCAGCTAATATCTCTAGGAATATAATTGTTCTTCATCTGTATCTGAATTTCTGTGTAAAATTAAGCTATAAAATTAGCAAAGATATATTTAGTAATATTCTGGTTACAATTTGGTAATACTAAGTTAACAATGCCGACATATTCAAGTTATACAAATAGTCGTTTTTTACATAAACTATAACCCATGGACAAAAGACCAATGGAGATATGTATTGTAAGCGACCTTCATTTAGGCACATTTGGTTGTCAGGCAAAAGAGATTTTAAATTACTTAAAAAGCATCAAGCCCAAAACACTTATTTTAAATGGTGACATTATAGACATTTGGCAATTTAATAAACGCTATTTTCCAGCGAGCCATATGGCGGTGATTAAGCAAATATTTAGCATGGCCAGTAAGGATACTAAGGTTATTTATATCACAGGTAACCACGATGAAGCCTTGCGTAAATATGCCGACTTTGAAATGGGCAATATTCAATTAACCGATAAAATTGTTTTTGAAATTAATGGTGAAAAGAATTGGGTATTCCATGGCGATGTATTTGATAGAACCACAAAAGGCGGCGCCAAAATAATAGCAAAATTGGGAGGCTATGGTTATGACTTACTTATACTTATAAATAGTTTGGTGAACTGGAGTTTAAAATTAATGGGTAAGGAAAAAATGAGTTTGAGTAAGAGTGTGAAAAACGGCGTTAAAAAAGCGGTTTCTTGGATTAATAATTTTGAACAAACTGCAGCAGAATTAGCTATTGAGAACAATTATCAATATGTGATTTGTGGTCATATTCATCAGCCACAACAACGTGTGGTGACTACCGATAAAGGAACTGTCACATATTTAAATAGTGGAGATTGGATTGAAAATTTAACCTCATTAGAATATTATGATAATGCTTGGACTTTATATCATTATGACCCTAAACAATTTGAAGAAGAGAAGGGAAGCAAGAAAAATAAAATTATCAATTTAAGAGAAGAGTTAAGTGTGATGACCAAGGAAGTGGCCTTTCAAGTGTCCATGTAATTAAATTGATTCATGAAAATATTTTACGCAATACAAGGAACAGGCAATGGCCATATAAGTAGGGCAGAACAGTTATATCCCTATTTAAAAAAATATGGAGAGGTAGACTTTTTCTTGAGTGGTTCTAATGCACAATTACAAACTCCACTGCCCATTAAATATAGAAGTAATGGCATTAGCTTGCATTATAAGTCAACAGGCGGAATGGATTATGGGAAAATATCTAAATCACTAGGCTTTAATATTTATAAAGAAGCCAAAGCATTGCCCATTGAAAATTATGATGTCATTATTAATGATTTTGAATTCATCACCTCTTTGGCCTGTACTTTAAAGAAGAAAAAAAGTATTCAGTTCGGACACCAGGCTAGTTTTCAAAGTAAATTAACTCCAAGATCAAATAGCTTTAACCCTTTAGGTAATTGGGTACTAGATAAATTTGTGAGAAGCTCGCATTATATGGGCTTGCATTTTGAATCTTATGATAAAAATATATTCAATCCCATTATTAAAGATGAAATAATTAATGCAACTCCTGTTGACAATGGACATATCTCTGTTTATTTACCTCAGTATTCACTTGCTGTTTTAAATCCTTATTTGTTTGCTCAATCAAAATTTACTTTTGAAGTTTTTACTAAGGAAGTGAAGCAAGTCACTAAGTATAATAATATAACACTACTTCCTATTGATAATGCCAGTTTCACGAAAAGCTTAATTAGCTGCCATGCTATTATTACAGCGGGCGGTTTTGAAACACCTGCAGAAGCTTTGTATTTAAAAAAGAAATTACTTTGCATACCTATATTAAACCATTTTGAACAAGAATGCAATGGTGCCGCTATGAAAAAATTGGGTGTGAAAGTGATTAAAAA
Organism: uncultured Bacteroidota bacterium; assembly: GCA_903825095.1. The sequence continues at coordinate 3,828 of CAIJZF010000202.1, forward strand.
AATAGATAAGAATTTTAATCAAATATTTGCTGAATGGATATTGGCAGATAACACTATTGACTATAAGCTTACACACTCTACAGAAGACATTGTTAATATGCTTATGCAACAAATTCCCTATAATCAAGTTGCTTAAAATTATTAATACCTAATCTTTAATTCAACTAAGGAACTAAAAACCTACCTTGCAAACAAATATCTAATTTAATCATTTATTTATTCATTATGTATCTAATCCAAAACCAAAACAAAGAAACCACCGCTTACATTCAAAACATGATGATATTGGATGTGCAGCAAGAAAAAGTAATTGGTATTTTAATTGGAGATTGCTTTTTTGGCAAAAACAATAAAGTGGTGGGTAAGATTTTTAACCAAACAGCCTACTTGTTGAATGGTGAAATTATTGGGAAGGTGGAATTGAATAAAGATTTCAAAAATACTGCTATTAAGAAAGCCTTAATGGCACAGGCCTGGGATATACTTATGAATATTACAGAGCATACCGGTGCCTGGATTGTAGATACTAAAAAATGGAGTAAGACTGAGCTTGTAAAACACTTAGAATAATTATCTCAAAAGCGAACTAATTATTTTTAGCAGGAAACCAGGTTCCAAATTTTGATAAATCGACATTGCCTCCTGTTAAAATAATACCTACTTTTTTTTCTTTGAATAAATGGGCATTACGCATTGCTGCAGCGAAAGGTACCACGCAACTTGGCTCTACAATTATTTTCATTCTTTCATAAACTAATCGAAGCGCTGCAATAATTTCTTCTTCAGAAACGAGTAGTATATCTGTTACGTGTTCTTTAATAATGCCTAAGGTTTGCTCGCTGAGTGTAGTCAATAATCCATCTGCAATGGTATTTATAAAAGGTGCTTTTTCTACTTTACCCGATTGAATACTTAATACTGCATCTGCCGCCCCTTCTGGTTCTCCGCCATATACTTTTAAACCAGGTTTAAAAAATGTTGCCCCTAAACAAGTACCAGAAAGTAAACCACCGCCGCCCACTGGAGTGATCACTGCATCAAGTGTGGGCACTTCTTCAATTAATTCTTTTACACAAGTAGCTTGTCCGGTTATCACCCTATAATCATCATAAGGGTGAATAAATTCAGCACCGGTTTCTGCCACTACTTTATTTAAGGCTGCTTCTCTAGCTGCTTGATTGGATTCACAAATAATTACTTCTGCACCATAACCTCTCACTGCATCTATTTTTACTTGAGGAGAAGATTTCGGCATTACGATGTATGCTTTAATACCTAATTTTTTTGCTGCATAGGCCAATGCCTGCGCATGATTCCCAGATGAATGCGTCGCAATTCCATTTTTTAATTGTGCAGGACTTAAACTTAAAGTAGCGTTCATGCCTCCTCTAATTTTAAAGGCCCCAATTTTTTGAAAGTTCTCGCACTTAAAATAAAAATCAATACCCGTTAATTCATTAATACTTTTATTTGTAAGCACAGGTGTGCGGTGTATATAAGGTGTAATGGTTTTTGCTGCAAGCTCCACCGCTTCTTTGGTTATTTTCATTTTTCGTTTTTTATAATTTTTCACTCCTCAATTTAAATAAAAAATGTGTCTAGTCCCTATTTCCTTTATAAAGTTTTTGTATATTTAGAAATGAAAACTTTTTGCATTACTACTGTTGATTCAACTACTTCATTACAATATTCAACTACTTTATTACAATTACTTTTTTTAATAATCATTTTATAAATTTTACCATATGTCTTCATTGTTAACACCAGAACAAATTGCAGCTTATCACAAAGACGGCTATATCATTATTAAAAACTTTTGTTCAAAACAAGAAGTAGATAAAATGTATTCTACCGCTTTGCAGGATAAGGCGATGGAAAATAATGCCTTGGATTTAAACGATCAAACAGGTAAGAAAACCAGGCTCTCTTTATGGTTCACACCAGGCAATGATGTTTTCGGTTATTTAACCAGATCTGAAAAAATGGTGGATTCGGTGGCTAATTTATTGGACAGTGATGCGCCGGTATGTCATTTTCACTCCAAACTCATGCAAAAAGAGCCTAAAGTGGGCGGTGCATGGGAATGGCATCAAGATTATGGTTACTGGTATAAAAACCAGTTTATGTTTCCCGACCAGCTGGTGAGTGTAATGGTGGCGCTTACGCCTGCCAACAAAGAAAACGGCTGTATTCAAGTCATAAAAGGCTCCCATAAATTGGGCAGGGTGAACCATGGTTTTGCAGGAGAACAAGTAGGCGCAGACCAAACCATGGTAGATAACGCATTGAAAACCATGGAATTAGTATATGTTGAAATTGAGCCAGGGGATGCCTTGTTCTTTCATAGCAATATCCTTCACCGCTCCGAGGCCAACTTATCGGATAGCCCAAGATGGTCCATTATTTCTTGTTATAGTTCCCAGTCCAATTTAGCCTATAATGAAACCTCTACCTCCTGGCATACGCCTATCGAAAAAGTACCCAATGAAGCACTTTTAAATTGGGAATCGAGCACTCTTTCAGCCGCCGATTTTCTTAAAAAAGAGAACGATCCGGCCCTAAAATAACTACCCTTCGTTTGTAAAAAATTTTGTATTTTTTTTCATTTTTTTCAAGATTTTAAATTATTGAAAATCAAATAGTTATATAGTTTTTAGAGATTAGTCTATTAAAAATATAGACTAATTTGGGGAAAAGTTGGTGGAAATCTTTGCCAATTGTTAATTAATTATTAAATTTGGTGTTCGAGTTATATACTAGACAAGTTCAGTTTAACAAAAATCAAATAAAGTATGAGAAAAAAAATCTTATGGAGTCTACTTGCATCGTGCCTATTTTTAGGAACTGCATTAGCCCAAAACCTTACCATCAATGGTAAAGTAACTGATGAAAAAGGAGATCCAATTTCTGGAGCTTCTGTTCAAGTAAAAGGTACAAGAGTCGGTGCAACAGTTAACCCTGATGGATCGTTCACAGTGAAAGCAGCCAATGGCGCTTCATTAGTCGTATCTGCTCTTGGATATGAATCAAAAACTGTAGCTGCTGCTGCAAACGTAACTGTAAAATTAGCTACTGATGTGAAATCATTATCAGAGGTAGTTGTAACAGGTTCTGGTGTAGCAACAAGTAAAAGAAAATTAGGTATCTCTGTTGAGTCTGTGACTGCAGACAAGTTACCTGCTGCTCCTTCTGCTTCTATCGACCAAGCTTTGGTAGGTAAGATTCCAGGAGCTTCTATTTCTTCTATCTCTGGTAACCCAGGTGACCCAGTAAACATTATCTTAAGAGGTATTAACACTGTA